>JBGSKZ010000086.1:0-6539 GCA_041741035.1 Treponematales bacterium | reverse complement strand
GCGACAGCGTCGAGAAGAGGCTCGCGCTGCGCGCCCTGGCGGGCGGCATGGCCGAAGGCGGCGAGGAAGCGGCCTGGCTCCTGGCCCTATCCTGGGAACTGCCATACGAGTTGAGCGCCTTCGAATTGGCAAACTACCTGAATTTAGGCCTTGACGGCCTGCTCCGTTTGGGCTCGGCCGTGGAGCTAGGCGCAGGCCTGTCCTACCGCCTGAGGGAAAGCGTGGGCTATGGCTACGAAACGAGCCTGCGTTACAACGCGGGGGTGGGCGTGCGCCTACCTAAGCCCTTCCTCTGGGGCCTGGAATTCGCCGGCCACGCCGCTAAGCCGCTCGGAGGCGGCGCTCAGCGCGAGGCCTCCTACCTGCGCCTCTTCCTTGAGTACTCGCTGTAAGCAAGCCCTGCCGGCTGCCTCCGTCTTGCAATTTCCGCGCATTTAGGGCACTATTCCGCATATCGCAACAAATTCAGCGACGCCGTGACAATAGCAAGCAGGCGTTGCCCCAATCTATCAACTTTGCACTTGAAGGATACGCGCGTGATAAACGTAATCGATGTGGCCTTTGGCTTTGGCGAACGCATTTTATTTAAAGACGCAAACCTAAAATTCACACCCGGCAACTGCTACGGCATCATAGGCGCTAACGGCGCGGGCAAGTCCACCTTCCTTAAGCTCCTCTCCGGCGAAATCGACGTGGACAAGGGCGAGATAAGCGTTCCCAAACAGCTGCGGATGGCCGTGCTCAAGCAGGACCATTTCGAATTCGAGGAAGAGCGCCTGCTCGACGTCGTCGTGCGCGGCCACCCCAAGCTCTACGGCATCATGAAGGAACGCGAGGCTATCTACGCCAAGGAAGACTTCACCGAGGCCGACGGCATGCGCGCCAGCGAACTGGAGGGCGAATTCGCCGAGATAGGCGGCTGGGAGGCAGAGGCCCAGGCGTCTATACTGCTCTCCGGCTTAGGGGTGGCTGAAAGCGACCACGAGCGCTGCATGAAAGAAGTATCCGAGAGCGTAAAGGTGCGCAGCCTCCTCGCGCAGGCGCTCTTCGGCAATCCCGACATACTGCTGCTCGACGAGCCCACGAACGGCCTGGACCTGGACAGCATAGGCTGGCTCGAGGAATTCCTCATTAACTTTCCCAATATCGTCATCGTCGTGTCCCACGACCGGCATTTCCTCAACGCGGTATGCACCCATACCTGCGATATCGATTACGGCCACATACGCATGTACCCCGGCAACTACGATTTCTGGTACAAGATCAGCCGCATGCTGCAGCAGCAAGTAAAGGACGAAAAGAAGAAGCGCGACGAGAAGGTGAAGGACCTCAAGGAATTCATCCAGCGCTTCTCCAGCAACGCGTCCAAGAGCCGCCAGGCCACGAGCCGAAAAAAGGTGCTGGATAAGCTGGAGGTGGAGGACCTGCAGCCCACGAGCCGCCGCTTCCCCTGGGTAGGCTTCAAGCCCGAGCGCGACCCGGGCAATAACGTGCTGCGCCTGCAAAAGCTTTCCAAGGCCGAGGACGGCAAGAAGCTGCTGGACGGGCTCGACCTGATGATCAACAAAGACGATAAGATAGCCTTCGTGGGCCGCGAGCACCTATCCAAGACCGCTCTCTTCAAGATTCTCGCCGGCGAAGACAAGGACTATGAGGGCGAATTCTACTGGGGCCAGACGATGAGCAGCTCGTACTTCCCTAAGGAGAACGCCGAACTCTTCGATTCAGACGAGAGCATAGTCGAATGGCTCAAGAACTTTACCACGAGCGACGACGAAACCTACATACGCTCCTTCCTCGGCCGCATGCTCTTTTCAGGAGACGACGCGCTCAAGCCCGTGCGCGTGCTCTCAGGCGGCGAGAAAGTGCGCTGCATACTCTCGCGCATGATGCTCCAGAGCGCCAATTGCCTCATACTCGACGAGCCCACCAACCATCTAGACCTCGAAGCCATAACCGCGCTTAACAATGGGCTCATAGAGTATCCCGGCGTCGTGCTCTTTACGAGCCATGACCACGAATTCGTCACCTCCATAGCCAACCGCATCATCGAATTCTGCCCAGGCGGCCTCATAGACCGCATGATGAGCTTTGACGAATACCTACTGGACGAACAGGTGAAGACGCTGCGCGACGAGTTCTATCACGGCCACGTCATAGCGGAAATATAAGCCGGGCTTCGCCGCAAGCAGCGGCTCTACATTCCCCCGGCGGGCGTACCGCGCCGCGCCGGGGCTTCGCCTCACCCCTCGCCGGGGCTTCGCGATTACCCCCATCGAGGTTTTTCCACTTGAAAATCGAGTACTTAAGAACCATACTTAATTTTTAAGATTTAAGGCTGGAAAGAGGCCGCGATGCCCTTAAAGAAAAAAAGCCAAGCGCCTTCAGCGTTCAAATTTTCCATACGCAACGCCCTCTACCTGGTCGTCATCATGGCCTTGCTGCCCGCCTCTATCATAATCCTGGCCACGGGCTTCGAGCACGGCCGCCATCTGGAAGACCAGGCTAAAGGCGATGCCCTGCGCCAGGCCGAAGCCTTCGGCGAGATACAGGCACGTATAAGCGAGGCTACGAGGCAAGTGCTCGCCACCATAGCCAGCCTGCCCGCTGTGCGCGCGCGCGACTGGGTACAGGCGGGGGAGATACTCAAGGCCGTGCACCGGCAAAACCAGGACTACCTCAATTTCACCATACTCGACGAACGCGGTATCGTCGTGGCCTCGTCGCTCTTAGCCACCGGCGCGGACCTGAGCGAACGGCCCCACGTGAAGAACGGATTGGCGAGCGGCTCCTTCGCCACCGGCGAGTACGTCATTGGCCTCATTGAGTCGACGCCGTCCTTCGCCTACGCATATCCGCTGCTGGACCAGGAAGGCAGGGTATACGCCGTCATTACCGCGCTCTATAAGCTTTCCTCCTACGCGGCCCTATTCGAAAACTTTAATCAACCCGAAGACTCCTTTATCGGGCTCGTGGACAGTAAGGGCACGCGGCTCTTCTTTTACCCGCCCAAGGATACCAATCCTATAGGCCGGCCTATAAAGGCGAGCGTATGGCAATCGGTGCAGGCCGAGGGTGATAAAGGCATACTGCTCGACGCCGGCTCTGACGGGGTAATCAGGTTTTTCGGCTACAAAAAGCTTAGGCTCTCCGCGTCGGCCGAACCCTATATGTACGTGATTTTCGCCATGCCCAGGGCAAGCGTCACCGGCATGAGCAAATTTATAACCCTGCGCAATAGCGTCATCATGGTGCTCTCGGCATTGGTGTCCATAGCCATAGCCGGCTGGCTCTCTACTCTGCTCTTCGGCGCGCGGCTCAAGAGCATACTGGACATGGCGGAGCGGATACGGCAAGGCGACCTGAATGTGCGTAACGCCAATGCGGGGGATCGCTCCGACCTTGGACGCATAGCCGAGGCCCTGGACAGCATGGCGCTAGCTATCCAGAAACGCGACAAGGCGCTTATGGATAAAGCCGCCAGCCTGAGCGTTTCGCTTGAGGAAAAAGAGACTCTGCTTAAGGAAGTGCACCATAGGGTCAAGAATAACCTGCAGCTCATCCTGAGCCTCATACGCCTTCAAGACGATTCGAATAAGCCCTCGGAGGCTTCGCGGCAGGACCTGGAGTCCCGCATAAGCGCCATGTCCCTGGTGCATGAGATGCTCTACCGCACGGAGCGTTTCAGCGACATAGACCTGGCCAGCTATACCCGATCGCTCGCCGAATTGGTACAGGGCTCCTACGGCAATGGCATGCCCAAGGAACTTAGCATAGAGGTGGACGAAGTGCGCTGTAAGCTCGACAAGGCCATACCCTACGGCCTATTGCTCAACGAGCTCATATCGAACGCCTTCAAGCATGGCCTGTCCGGCCGACGCGACGGCAAACTCTCCATAGCGTTGCATAGCGTAGAAGGCCTTGGCACCCTCATCGTCCGGGATAATGGTACGGGGCTTCCGGAGGGCTTCGGCCTAAGCGATAGCGGAGGCCTTGGCCTACGCCTGGCGGATGCCCTGGCCAGCCAGCTCGGCGGGACGCTTGCCTGGAATTCTGAAGGAGGCGCGGCCTTTACCCTGCGCTTCCCGCTCGATGCTGGTTCCTGTTAGTCGGCCCCCGGATTAGGAAGCTGCGCCGTCGCGTTCCTTCCAGGCCGCGATTACCGCGTCCATGCGCGCGTTTAAGCCTGGATCAACCCGCATGCGCTCAGGGTGGGCGCCGAACCACATGAGCGATTCCTGCAGCCCCTGCTCCAACGTAACGCTGGGCAGGAAGCCCGGCACGAGGGACTTTAGCCTCGCGCAGTCGAAAATCGCGTCATAGCCCTTGTCGCCCAGCAGGCGCTCGGCGAAGCCGCTGTCCTGCTCAGCGATAAAATCGCGCGGCGCGTAGGCCAGCCTTGGCTTAACGCCCAGGAGGCGAGCCAACGCGCCATAAATCTCGTTCCAGCTCGGCGCGGCGTCGCCCATTATCTGTATGGTCTGGCCGAGCGCGTGCGCGTTGCCCATGAGCCCCACGAGCCCAAGGGCGAAGTCGCGCGCGTGGGTAAGGGTCCAGCGAGCCTCGCCGTCTCCGAAAAGCAGGATTTCCCTACCCTCCAGCATCCTGGCCACGGTCGTATAATCGGCGGAGCCGAAAAGCGATGGTATCCAGGTAGCCCCGTAGGTATGGGAGGGGCGAACGATGGTGGCGGGGAAGCCCCCGGCTATAGCCTCGCGCAGGTACGCTTCGCAGGCTATCTTTTGCCGGGCGTAATCCCAGTAAGGATTCTCAAGCGGCGTATCCTCGCGTATGACGCCGCCCAAAGGCGGCTTGCGGTAGCACGATGCGCTGGACATGAAAATGTACTGGGCGCTGCGCCCCTCGAATACCCGCCTCGCGCGCGATACCTGCTCGGGGTTGAAGCTGATGAAGTCCACGACCACGTCCCACGAACCGGAGCCGAGGACCGTATGCATGAGCGTTTCGTCGCGCGCGTCGGCGCGCAGCGTGTGGGCCCCCTGCACCGAACGCACCGAGCTGCCGCGATTTAAGTGCCACAGCTCCCAGCCCTCGTCGAGAGCGCGCAGCGAGCAATCGTAGGAGAGGTTGCCGGTACCGCCGATGAATAGCGCGCGCCCTTTATGAATCATGGCACAGGCTCCTTCCGCGGGGCGTTCGTCCCCGCGCCGAAGATCAGCCGGATATGATGCGTACGAGGCGTTTCTTGCCCGCCTTGAGCACCAGTTCACCGTCGGCGTCGAGAGCGTCTACGCCGACGGGCGTCTTCTCGTCAGTCCATACGCTTGAGCCTACCGTAGCGCCGCCCTGCTGCACGAGGCGCCTCGCCTCGCTCTTGCTAGGCGCGAGCCCGGCGTCCACGAAGAGATCCAGCACGGGGTAGCCGGATTCGAAGAGGGCCTTGGCCAGGCGCACGGTGGGCATGGCGTTCTTGTCGCCGCCGCCGCCGAAGGCCGCCTTGGCGCCGGCGAGAGCCTTGTCCGCCTCCTCCTTGCCGTGTATGAGCGCGGTCACCTCATAGGCCAGCCGCTCTTTGGCCTCGTTCACGTTGCGCTCCGGCGCTGCTATGGCCCGGCATTCTTCCGTGGGCAGGAAGGTGAACATGAGGAGGAAGCGCAGCACGTCGGCGTCGCTCACGTTGCGCCAGTACTGGAAGAACTCATAAGGCGAGCTGATGGACGGGTCGAGGAAGAGCGCGCCTTTTTCGGTTTTGCCCATTTTCTTGCCGTCGCTCGTGGTGACGAGGGGGAAGGTAAGGCCGAAGGCAGCGCCGCCCTCTACGCGCCGGATAAGCTCCATGCCCGCCACGATATTGCCCCACTGGTCGTCCCCGCCTATCTGCAGCCTGCAGCCATGGCGTCGGAAGAGCTCGAGGAAATCGAAGCTCTGCAAGAGCTGGTAGTTGAACTCTATGAAAGACAGGCCGGTTTCCATGCGCATTTTGTAGGCCTCGAAGCTGAGCATGCGGTTGACGGAAAAATGCCTGCCTATATCGCGCAGGAAATCTATGTAGTTGAGATTCGCGAGCCAATTCTTATTGTTGTCGGTGCGAGCGTTCACGCCGTCGAAGCCGAGGAAGGGCTTAAGTTGGGCTTCAATCGCCGCGGCGTTGCGGTCCAGGTCCTCATACGAAAGCAGCTTGCGCATCTCGGTCTTGCCCGAGGGGTCGCCTATGCGCGCTGTGCCGCCGCCTATGAGGGCTATGCCCTTATGGCCGTGCTTGAGAAGGTGGCGGAAGGCGAAAAACGGCACCATATGGCCGATGTGAAGGCTGTGGAAGGTGGGATCGCAGCCCACGTAAAAGGTAACCGGCCCTTCATCCATCAAGGTCGAGAGCGCATCCAAGTCGGTACACTGCTGTAGCAAGCCGCGTTCTTTGAGGGTTTCCAGGGCGGGATTCATATCGGTTCCTCCGTTTAAGCGCGATTATAAACGGATTGGGCTCGGGCAGGCAAGCGCCGGCGTCGCGGAGGCAGGCCTGGCCGCCTTTGGCCTCGGGCGCCCCCTTGCCGCTGGAGTTCGCTAGCCGCTGGAGCTCG
>JBGSKZ010000085.1:0-1009 GCA_041741035.1 Treponematales bacterium | reverse complement strand
GCCGAACCAGGAGATGCCGTCGAGCTTCCCCGAAAGCTCGGGGTCAAGGCGTTTGTAATCGCTGGCTTGAGTGCCGAAATAGGCAAGGTCGTAGGCGATAAACATGCGGAGCGATGCCGATGGATCCTCGACGAGGCCATGCTCGTTCCAATTATTCACGTAAGTCCTGAAGAGATGCTTGAAGCCTTTTCTCCCGGTGACGAAGCCTATACCTATTTTCATGGTAATTTATGATAGCTCCATTCTGGAATTCAGGCAAGCGGGAGAGCCGTTCCTCCCTGCCGCGCCGCTTGCGAAACCGGCCGGCGCCGAGTAGCATGGGAGCGATCCCGGCGGGCCATGTACCTGCGGGTCTAAAAGGAGGACTTTCACTATGGAAATCAAAGGATCGGTAGCGGTGATAACCGGGGGAGCGAGCGGCATAGGCGAGACGGTAGCTCGTTACCTGGCGGCGCAGGGGGCTGCGGTAGTCCTCGGCGACATGAACCAGGAAGGCCTTGATCGCGTCGTGGCGGACATACGCAAGGCCGGAGGCAAGGCCGCCGGACGCACCCTGAACGTGACCGACGACGCCGACACCGCGTCATTCATGGACTTCGCAATCAAGGAATTCGGGGCCATCAACGTGGTCGTCCCCTGCGCTGGCATCATCCGCGACGCCATGTTCCTGTCCACCGATAAAGAAACCGGCAAGGTGCGCAAAGCCATGAGCACAGCCGACTTCAGGGCCGTCATGGACGTGAATCTCGTGGGCCCCTTCATAAGCCTCCGCGAAGCGGCTAGCCGCATGGTGGACAATGGCTGGCAGGGCGTGCTCTTCACCATATCTTCCATACAGAAGGAAGGCGGCGTGGGCCAGCTCAACTATTCCTCCACGAAGGCGGCCATGGCCCTCTGGCCCAAGATACTCGTAGGCGAATTCCAGATGAAGGGCATCAAGGGCATACGCGTCGTATCCATAGCCCCTGGCTACGTGGGCACGCCCATGGTCAAGGGCATGGATCAGGGC
>JBGSKZ010000084.1:0-5747 GCA_041741035.1 Treponematales bacterium | reverse complement strand
GCCGGCTGCGCCTGCCGTGCGAGCGGAAGAAAAGGCCTCCATACCCAGCGGCCTCCTTAGCAAGGGGAAATTCTATATACAGGTGGCCGCGTACCGCAGCCTGGCCGGCGCGCAGGATGCCGGCGCGTCGCTGCAGCGCTCGGGCCACGTTATCGTCATAGAGCCGGGCTCGGACAAGATCGGCGCCCTGTGGCGCGTGTACGTGGGGCCTCTGTCCCGCGACGAGAGCGGGGTAGCCCTCGTTCGCGTGCGTTCCCTGGGCTTTAAAGACGCTTTTTTGAAGCAAGGCATATAAGCCTCCGTTGACCGCCATAAGGCGGGGAGCCTACAATGGGCCATGCCCAGGGTAGGCGCCCCGCCTTTTTTATTCCTAGCTAGCCAAGGGAGTCGCGGTTCATGCTGGACGATGAAACGAAGAAATGCCGTATCGACGAGCTCGAGCGCTCCGTGCGCGAGCACCAGGATCTCTACTACAACGGCCAGGCCGCGATAAGCGACGCTGACTTCGACGCCCTATGGGACGAGCTTAAGGCCCTGGACCCGGGCAACGCCGTCTTCTCCGCCGTAGGCGCGGACAATTCCGGCTATTTCGCCAAGGCCAGGCACATCCTGCCCATGGGCAGCCAGGAAAAGGCCGCTAATCCTGAGGATTTCCTCGCCTGGGCCCAGAAGGCCAAGCCGCCCCTCTTCGTGGTGCAGGATAAGCTCGACGGCGCGAGCCTCGAGCTGCAATATAAGGAAGGCCTCTTTCAGCGCGCTATCACCCGCGGCGACGGGCTCGTAGGCGACGACATAAGCGCGAACGCGCGCAAGATGCAGGGCGTGCCCCTAACGCTGCCCGAGGCCTTCAGCGGGGCGGTACGAGGCGAGGTAGTCATGTCCAAGGCCGTGCACGCGGCTTATTTTCCCGATAAGGCCAATTGCCGCAACGCCGCCAACGGCCTCATGAAGCGCAAGGACGGCCAGGGCGCCGAACGCCTGCAGGTGATATGCTACGACGCGGCGCCCGCGGGCCTCTACGACCCCGAGGCGGGCGGCCTGTTCGGCTACGAGCTTAAGCCTCCCTTCGACGACGAGCGAAGCAAGATAGCATGGCTCAAGGGCGCGGGCTTCGAGGTGGCCCGTACCCTGAGCTTCGCCGAAGCCTACGAAGTCATAGATTACCGCGCTCGCGTGGTAGCCTCCCGCGCGGAGCTTCCCTACGACATAGACGGCATAGTCGTGAAGCACCCCTCCGTGGACCCCGACGACATGAGGCGCGCGCGGCCCGAGAAGCAAATAGCCTTCAAATTCCCGCTGGAAGAGGCGGTATCGACCCTCTTGGACGTGGAATGGAGCGAGACGGGCTCTAACTACACGCCCATAGGCATCATGGAGCCGGTGCGCCTCGCCGGCACTACCGTGAAGCGGGCCAATCTGGCCAACACCAATACCATCAGGAGCATGGGCCTTAAGCTCGGCGCCCGCGTCATCGTGGTAAAGCGCGGCGAGATCATACCTAAGATCGAGGGCCTCGTTGACTGCCCGCCCGACGCGCGCGATATCGTGGCACCGACGGCCTGCGGCTGCGGCGCGGCGCTGGTCGACGAGGGAACCCGCCTGTACTGCCCTAATAGCGCTTGCCCCAAAAAGGCCCTCCATCGCCTCGAAAAGTGGCTGTCCGTCATCGATATACGCGATTTCGGCGTGGGCATACTGGCCAGGCTCTTCGAGTCGGGCCGCGTGCGCCGCATAGCGGAGCTCTATACCCTGAGCGAGGGCGAGCTTGCCGGCTATGAGCGCATGGGCGCCGTTTCCGCCGCGAAGATCCTGCAAAATCTCCATGCCAGGCGGGAACTCAGCCTGCCGGAGTTCATAGCGGGCTTCGACATAGAGAACATAGGCCTCCTCATAGCCCAGAAAGCCCTGGGCGCTGGCTTCGACAGCCTCGAGTCGCTCAGGCTCGCCAGCGTCGAGGAGCTATCCCATATCGAAGGCTTCGGCGAGATAACGGCTAAGGCCCTCTCCGAAGGCTTGGCGGCCCTGCGCGAGGACATGGACGAGGCCATACGGCTCGGAAATCTAGCCTTTGCCCGTAAAGAGAGCATGATCGGGCCGCTTTCCGGCCTGTCTTTCTGCTTCACCGGCGAACTCCTTACTATGAAGCGTTCCAAGGCCGAGGCGCTCGCGCTTTCCCTGGGCGGCGCGGTGCGCTCATCGGTAACGAAGGACCTTTCATACCTCGTCACGAACGACGCGGGCAGCGGATCCTCGAAAAATAAAAAGGCCCTGGCCCTGCAGGTGCCTATCATCGACGAAACGGCTTTCTTGCGGATGGCGGAAGGGCAGGCGGACAATGGCTAGGAAGTCCCACGGTTTCCTTAAGGCGCTTTTCATTATCGCTCTCGTGGCAGGCGCGGCCTACGCTTCCTTCTATCTGCTCACGCGCGCGCAGCGCGGACGCATAGCGGGCCTTGAGGAAAGCATACTGGCGCTGCAGGACGAGACGGTGCCTTTACGCTTCATGATCGTCAAGCGCGCCGAGGGCCGCCTAAGCCTCCGGCTGCGCCTTTACGACCTCGCCGGCGGCGAATACGCGAGCGGGGACTATGAGCTGGAGGGCGAGCTCCTCTTCATAGATTTCCTGGCCGCGCCCCATGGCCAGGCCTGGCTGGCCTTTCCCTACCGTATCTTCACCGAGCGCGTGGCCCCGGCCCAGGGCCTGGACCTCTCCGCCCTGGTCATGCCCGGCTATACGGCCTCCGGCGCGGCGAGCCCGCTCCTTCCCCGGAGCCACGGGGGCGGCCCCTTCGACGAGGCGGGCCTTGCCGAGCTGGGAAGGCTCTATGCCGCGCTGCTGAAAGGCGAGCCGATCAAGGGTTCCTTCGGCAACGCCGTGCATGACCTTGCCGAATTGCGGCGCTTCGAGCCCGGCTCGGTATACAAGCTGGTCGTGCGCAAAAAGGGCGGCATAGAAGTGATAGAGGAGTGAAGGCTATGGATACCGAAGGCCTGAAAGCGTTTCTGTACGGTTTTTCTTCCCTTGCGCGCTTCCTCTTGGGCTCTCCCCTGGGCATAGCGCTCCTCATAGGCGGCGTGGCGCTCCTCTTCGCCCTGCGCGTATGGGGCGCGCTGCGATCCCGCGCCCTTGCCTGCGGCGCCGCTGGCACGCGGCTGGGCTGGGGCGAGGGCTTCCTCATCCTTTTCAAGGAATTCTACTCGTCGGCCGCGGCCCTGGCCGCGGCGCTGCCCGCTATAGCTGGCGCGCTGCTCGCCAGCCTTGCCTTGGTGGCGGTATCCGATTCGCTTAAGAGCATGGACGAGCTGCGGGCCAACGCCGCGCGCATACGGGAGCTTTCCGTCGTCCTTCAGAACCTGGAGCGCCGCCAAAAGGTCATGGACCTGCGCGTGCTGTCGGTGAAGGACGGCGTGAGCACCATTTTCATCGAGTACTACGATCCGGCCGACGAAAGCAAGCCCGCCGCCAGCGAGGAATTGTCCCTGCCGGGCGGCGACATATACCTCGATTCCATCGTGTTCAATTTCGATTACAGCGAGATAGCCGGCGGCAGGCGGGTGAACCTTGCCCTGCCGTACCGAGTGTTTTCCGACCAGCTGCCGCAGGCGCAGGGCCTGCCCCTGCGCTCGCGGGACGGGGAGGGCTTGCCCTACGCCTACGGCCGCGACGCTGGCGAGCTCTACGGCATAGCCCCCGCCGCTTACCGCGAGCGCCTGGCTGAGCTCATGGCTCTCCTGGACGACGAGCGCGGCGCTAGGGAAGCCGGCATCGTGCGCAGTGTATACGGCAGCGCCGTGCACAGGCGAGCGCGGGCCGGCGAGCGCTTCACGGTGTGGATAGAGCAATCAGGGGGCATAACGGTAAAGGATGCCGTGGAGTTCTGATTGAAGCTCCGCCGCCTTTCAGGCTAGACTGGCGGCGCAACCGATAAAAACGCAGGGAGTAGCGCATGAAACATATAAGGGAACAATGGAAAATCCTGCTTGCCGGGGCCATAGGCCAGCTTGCCAAGGAAAAGGGTGTGGAGTTCAGCCCCGCCGCGGCCGACATAGTCGTGGAAACGCCCCCTAAGCCCGAGTTGGGCGATATAGGCTTTCCCATGTTCTCGTTTTCCAAGGCGCTGCGCATGGGGCCGCCCCAGATAGCGGCCGCCCTGAGCGTAAAGCTCGCCGGGGCGAAAGCCCCGGGCGAGGCCAAGGCCGTGGGTCCCTACCTGAACGTATTCGTGGACCGCGCCGCCCTGGCCAAAGCCCTGCTCGAGGACGCGCGGAAGCCGGGCTACGGCTCGTCCTCCTCGCTCGCGGGCGCCAGGATCATGATAGAATTCTCCAGCCCCAATACGAATAAGCCCCTGCACCTAGGCCACCTGCGCAACGACGTCCTGGGCGAGAGCGTATCGCGCATACTGCGAGCAAACGGCGCCGAGGTGCTCAAGATCAACCTGGTAAACGACCGCGGCGTGCATATATGCAAATCCATGCTCTCCTACATGGTATACGGAGGCGGCAGGACTCCCGCGGACGAGGGCAAGAAGAGCGACCACTTCGTGGGCGACTACTACGTAAAGTTCAACGAGCTTAAGAAAGAGGACGAGAAGGCCGAGGAAAAGGCCCAGGACCTGCTCGTGCAATGGGAAGCCGGGAACGCCGAGGTGCTCAAGCTCTGGAAGACTATGAATGAATGGGCCGTAGGCGGCATTAAGAAGACTTACGAGCGCACGGGCATTAGCTTCGACAAGTACTATTACGAGAGCCAGATATACCTGACGGGCAAGGAAGAAGTGCAGAAGGGCCTGGCCGCCGGCGCGTTTTTCAAGGCCGAGGACGGCTCGGTGCGCATAGACCTTTCTCCCATAGGGCTTGAGGAGAAGGTGCTGCTGCGCAAGGACGGCACCTCCATCTATATGACCCAGGACATAGGCCTGGCTATTCACCGCCACGACGATTGGCCCTTTGACCGCCTCGTCTACGTGGTGGCCAACGAGCAGCAATACCACTTCAAGGTGCTCTTCCATATACTCGAACGCTTAGGCTATGGCTGGGCAAAGAACCTCTATCACCTGTCCTACGGCCTGGTGAACCTGCCCGAGGGGCGCATGAAGACCCGCGAGGGCACGGTAGTGGACGCGGACGCCCTCTTAGACTCCCTGCGTGACCTGGCGCTGGAAGAGATACAGGCTAAGGGCCGCGAGGAAGCCGTGGGGGACGCGGGCGACATAGCCGAAAAGGTAGCCCTGGGAGCCGTGCACTACTACCTGATACAGGCCACGCCCTCAAAGGATATGATTTTCAATCCCAAGGACTCGCTGTCTTTCAACGGCGATACCGGTCCATATATCCAGTATATGGGCGCCCGCATATCCAGCATGCTCCGCAAGCACGAAAAGGGCGAGGGCAATGCCCAGGGCGGCGCTGTACGGCCGGAATTGCTGGCCGGCGACGCTGAGTGGGAGCTGGTAAGGCGCATAGCGGCCTATCCGGAGGCTGTGGAGCAGGCGGGGGCCGAGTACAACCCCGCCTTCGTGGCGGCGCAGCTCTATGAGCTGGCGGCGGCCTTCAGCAAGTTCTACCACGACAACCCCATACTCAACTGCGAGGACAAGGATACCGCCGCCACGCGCCTGGCCCTGGCCGCGGCGGTGAAGACGGTGCTCCAGCACGGCCTTTCCCTTACCTGCATACCCTTCCTCGAGGCCATGTAGGCCAAGCGGCCTCCGGCGGCTTCCGGCGGGCGGCCTCTGGCGGCCGGG
>JBGSKZ010000083.1:0-2439 GCA_041741035.1 Treponematales bacterium | reverse complement strand
GGGGCCGGCCCTCGTCCGCCGCTAGGCCGGCCCGCGAACAGAAACGGCCCGCGCAGGGCTCTTCCCGGGGCGAAGCCCAGGATGCGCGTCCCCAGCCTGCGCGTCCTCAGCAGCCCAGGCCCCGGAGCGACGAGTATTCGCGCGACGAGAAGTTGCATAAGGACGTACGGAGCGCCATCGACCAGATTACCGGCCGCTCAAGCGGCTAGGGGCGTAGCGCGCGAGAGTTTAGGAATTGAGTAGCATTGGGCGTCCGGTAATACGGGCGCCTTTTTCTTTCCTAGTTTCACGAAGCTTGTGTCTGGCGTACCTGCTGCCCAGTGGATCGATGCCCGCGCGAAGCAAAGAGTTTCGGAGAACCAATACGACGAATAAAGCATAGAAAATACGGAGTAGGCATTTATATTATTGCTTCCCACGTTGAAAAATCCGCCGACGCACTATATGGTTAGATATTAAATAAGTCAGAAATTGTACTCTAAGACCGATGAGGAGCAGCCATGAACGCAGTGCATATCCGGCGATCGTTTCTATTACTATACCTTGTCGGGCTAGTAATCGTTCTTTCCGCCTGCCATGGCGTCATGGGAGCCGCGTCGAAGACCAGCGAAAGGGTCGTTTTTTCCATAGCATGGGATGAGCCGGTCGAGAGCGGAGCCGCGTATTCCAGGTCCATGAGCCAGATAGGCGAGAGCGCTACGCTCTTGGCGGCCCTCTATGACGGCGCTACCCTTCTTGAGGAGACCGTGCTGCCCCTGGCGGACGGTTCATCCGAGGCTACGGTAAGCTTTTCTTCCATTCCGATAGGCCTTCCCTTGACCCTGGTCGCCAGCGTCAGCGCCGCCAGCGGGCTTTCGCTCTACGAAGGCAGCGCTTCGTTCACCGTCGGCCTGACCGGCATTACGCAGGCGAGCCTGAGTATGAAGAGAAGCCCGGTCCTGGTAGCGGTGAATACGGCGGGCAACGCCTACCTTAGCAATGATGGCAGCGCCTGGCTTGGCCCGTACGCTACGGGGCTTTCCGTAGCGAATTCCGTAAGCTACGCGAACGGCAGGTTCATAGCGGTGGGCAAGGACGGCGCGACCAATGGCCTGGCCAGCTCCGTCGTGGGCCAAACCTGGATTAAGCAGAATCTTGACCCGAGCGCGGTCCAGCTCCTGTGGGTATCGGCGGCGCCCGATGGATCGGTAATGGCCCGGGGTATGGACGCGGGTATATCCTATAAATTCTTCCATTCGGCCGACGGCCTTAACTGGTCCGCCCCCGCGAGCTTTACTATGGTGACTGTAGGACCGGCATGGTTCAATGGAGAATGGGTAATCTGCTCGTCCAATGGTACGAACACGCAGAAAACAAGCGACGGCGTTGCCTGGTCTGCCCCCGTAAGCGCGGGCGGCCTATATCAGATTAACGCGCTCATAGGCTATGGCGATAAAATTATCGCCGGCGGAGGCGCGCCCTTGAACGCCGCTAAACAGGTAAATATATGGAATAGCTCGATCACGGTGTTCTCCGGGCCGGTCGATTTAATCGGCACTACCCATTACATAAACGCCTTCGCCCTCGACCCGACGCGGAACAGGCTGCTCGCCGTGGGCAGCGGGGCCGGTTCGCAGGCCGCCTATAGCGACGATTACGGCAGTAGCTGGACCGTTTCCACCGGCACCGGCGGGCAGAGCTTTAAAGCCGCCGCCAAATGGAAGGGCGGATTCATAATCGGCGACGCGGCGGGTCAAATCTACAAGTCGGCGAATGGGGCGGCTTTCAGCCCCGCGGGCGCCGCGACCGGCGTAGAGATCAGCGGCATAGCCTACAATGGCGCGCCTTGAGCGGCTCATGAGGAAAGGAACCTGATTATGAAGAAGGTTTTGGCCTGCGCGTGCGCCCTTTTATTGGCCGCCCCCCTATTCGCGGATATTAAAGTACTTTCGGTCAAAGGCGTAGCCGGCTACCTGTCGGGGGGGAAATTGCAGCCCTTGGCCGCCGGCATGAGCCTGGCTAACGACGCTACCGTCGTTACCGGGGCGAATTCCGAGCTGGCCCTCCAGATCAATAACGGTACCATAACCCTTAAGGCCCTTACCACGGCCAAGCTGGGCGGCATAAGCCTTTCCGACAGCGCTTCGAGCGCGGACGTAGCCATACGCAGCGGCACGGTAGTGTCTGACGTCAAGCAGATAAAGGGGCTGAAAACGAGCTTTACGATCAGCACACCGGTGGGAACCTCGAGCGTCCGCGGCACCCAGCATAGCGTGAGCTACAGCCGGGAGCGCGGCATGCAGGTGAGCGTAGCGGCCGGCGTCGTCGACGTCGATTCGATACGTTCTCCCGCGAGGCCGGTAGCCGCGGGCAATGGCTTCGTGCAGGCGCCCGGCGCGCCCGCTATCGTAGCCGCCCAGCCTGCCCTGGATCTGGACAAGCCCTCCGCAAGCGCGGCCA
>JBGSKZ010000082.1:0-3471 GCA_041741035.1 Treponematales bacterium | reverse complement strand
CCTGATGGCGTCGCCTTACGCTAATCCGGCGCAGGAGGCGGAGCGCGGCGAGCTGGCCGCCGAGCTGGACGAGGCCCTCTCCCGCCTACCTGCGGAGCAGCGCGAGGCGATAGAGGCCCTGTGCATACGGGGCGAAACGCTGCGCGCCATGGCGGAACGCACGGGCTTGCCCATCGATACTATAGCCTCGCGCAAGCGTTATGGCCTCGCCAGGCTGCGCAAGGATCTTCAAGACTACGAATGAGGAGGTATGACGATGAAACGCTTTTTCGTTAAAGAGGATGGCGGCTTTAAGTGGGCCATGCTCATTCCTATGATACTCGGCGGCATAGCCTTGGCCGTGCTCTTCGCTTTTCTGTTCGGCTGGATAGTCATGCTGCTGTGGAACTGGCTCATGCCGGAGATTTTCGGGCTGAAAGCCATTTCCTATTGGCAGGCCTGGGGCCTGGTACTGCTGTCCCACATCCTGGTCAAGCCAGGCTACGGAAGCCATAGCGAAGGCGGCAGCAAGGAAAAGAAGAAAGGCAGCGGCTTTGAGGCGAAATTCAAGGTGGATCGCTCCGAACCCGAAGCGGCAAGCCAGGATACCCAGGGCGGCGACGATTTAAGCTAAATGCCCGCGCCTAAGCCTTCCGCGGCTTAGGCGTTTTATTTGCGATCCGCTTGCAAAAATTCCCTTGTTTGCGTATATTATTGCAAATTGTTTGCAATTACGGCCTGTTTCGCAGGTTGTTTATACCGGCGTGATGCCGTCGAGCGCACAAGGAGCTATCATGAAAATTCGATCGGCGTTAATCGCGGCCTCATTGGCATTAATTGCCGCCTTTAGCGCACATGCTATGGGAAGCAAAGATGCGGCCGCATCGGCTAAGCCTCTCGTCGCCGTAAGCGTGCTGCCGCAATCCTATTTCGTCGAGCGCATAGCGGGGGATAAGTTCGAGGTGCTTACTATAGTGGGCCCGGGGCAGAGCCCGCATGCCTACGAGCCTAGCCCCAGGCAGATGGCGGATCTATCCAGGGCCGTAGCCTGGTTCACCGTGGGCGTTGAGTTCGAGCGCGCGCTTGGGCCCAAGATTAGCTCGCTGTATCCGGAACTCCGCCTCGTGGATACCACGGAGGGCATACGCTTCCGGAGCCTCGAGGCGCACGACCACGAGGATGAGGAGCCTGTGGCTGAAGGCGAGCATGAGGAAGGGCATGAGGATGAACAAGAGGACGAGCATGGAGACGAAGGGCTTGATCCCCACGTTTGGCTCGGCCGCGACAGCGTAAAGGTACAGGCGCGCCACATACGCGACGCCTTGAGCGCCATCGACGCCGCGAACGCCGCGGTATACGCCGCCAACTATGAGAGCTTTGCCAAGGAAATCGACGGGCTTTTCACCGAGCTCGGCGCTAAGCTTGCCGCCTTGAGGGGCAAACCCGTTTTCGTGTTTCATCCGGGCTTCGGCTACTTCCTTGACGAATTCGGCATAATTCAGGAAGCGGTCGAAACCGGCGGCAAGGAGCCCACCCAGAAAGCGCTGGCCGCATTGATAGACGAAGCGAAGGCGGATGGGGCCACGGTGATATTCGTGCAGGCGCAGTTCCCTACCGAGGCCGCCCGCACGGTGGCTAAGGCCATAGGGGGCCAGGTAATTCAGATTGATCCGCTTTCGGCCGATTGGCTCAGCAACCAGAGGCTTATGGCCGACGCCTTGCTAAAGGCCGCGCGCTGACGCGCCGCGATTACGCGCCGCGCGAAAGCGCGACTTGCCGCCCCGGGCGCTTGCGCCTCGGGCGGCAGAGGCATAGGATAATCCCATGGCAAGCATAACGCCTTCTTTGGCCGTAGAGTTCTCAGGAGTCGACTATTCCTACGGCAACGTAGCCGTGCTTCACGGCGCGTCCTTCCATGTGCACGAACGGGAATTCGCCGTGCTGCTCGGGCCTAACGGCGCGGGCAAGACCACTGTATTGCGCCTCATACTCGGCCTCGCGCAGCCGAGCGGCGGCACGGTGCGCGTGCTCGGGCGCGAGCCCTCCTCCACGCGCTCCGCGGTAGGCTATGTGCCTCAATATTCGTCCTACGATCCCGCCTTCCCCATTTCAGTGGAGGAGGTGGTGCGTATGGGCAGGCTGAGCGGCCTGTGGCGGCGATATCGCCCCGGCGACGCGGCGGCCGTGACGAGGGCTCTCGAGCTTATGGATGTAGCCGATCTGAGAAAACGGCCCTACAATGCCCTCTCCGGAGGCCAGCGGCGCAGGGTGCTCGTGGCGAGGGCGCTCGCCGCCGAGCCGAGCTTCCTCATTTTGGACGAGCCGACGGCGAATATGGACGCGGAGAGCGAAAAGCGCCTGTACCAGGCGCTCGGCGATATCAAGGGCAGCGCCACCATACTCGTGGTCACCCACGATACCGGCTATGTGTCTGCGCTAACCGACGCCGTGCTCTGCGTAGGCGAGCACAGGGAGGCGGGGCGCAGCGTAGCCAGGCACGCGGTCCTGCCTACCACGGAGGCTCCCGCCGACCGCTTCGGCGGCGAGGCTCTGCGCGTCCTGCACGATACCGCCTTACCTGACGAAATATGCTGCGGGGGAAGCAAGAAATGAGCGGCTTTATTTCTGCCTTATTCGATCCGTCGATGCCCTTCGTGCGGAACGCGGCCCTGGCGGGGCTCCTTTCGTCACTGCTGTTCGGCGTGCTCGGCTCCATAGTAACCGTCAAGCGCATAGCGGGGCTGGCTGGGGCAATTTCGCACGCCGTGCTCGGGGGCATAGGCATGGCTCTGTTCCTGTCCGCGCGGGGCATCGTGCCGGGCTTGCCGCCCATCGCAGGCGCGCTGATTTTCGCCGTGCTCGCGGCCGGACTCATAGGCGTCGTGTCGCTCAAGGCCAAGCAGCGCGAGGACACGGTCATCAACGCGCTCTGGGCCATAGGCATGAGCATAGGCGTGCTCTTCATAGCCAAGACGCCCGGCTATGCCGATCCCATGAGCTATCTATTCGGCAATATACTCCTCGTGTCCGGCCGCGACCTTATCATGCTGGCCGTACTCGACGTCATCGTGCTGGCCCTGGCCGTGGCTTTTTATCCGCAGATAGAGGCCTCCGCTTTCGACGAGGAATTCGCCCGCACGCGGGGCGTGCCCTCCGACGCGGTATTCCTGGGCATACTCACCGTGACCGCGTTGGCCGTCGTGCTGCTGCAGACCTTCGTGGGCATAGTCATGGTCATAGCCATGCTTACCCTGCCCGCGGGCACTGCGGGCTACGCCGTGCGAAACCTCGCCGGCATGATGGGCGGCGCGGTGCTGTTATCCATACAGTTCTCGATTAGCGGCCTAGCCTTAAGCTGGAGCCTGGACCTGCCCACCGGCGCCCTCGTCGTGGTCATAGCCGGCGCGGTGTTCCTAGGCAGCGCGGCGCTCACCGGGCTCTTGGCTTCGTTTGCCAGGCGCCGCGCCGCGCGGAGGCTTCCGTGACCCGCGC
>JBGSKZ010000081.1:0-21484 GCA_041741035.1 Treponematales bacterium | reverse complement strand
TAGATAAATTGTCGCGCGCTGTAACGTAGCGGGTTTCTTCCTGGATTGTCAAGGGGAAAAACGAAAAAAGATTCTACTGGTAGAAACAAAAAGCATTTAGCCATTATTGCTTCCTTGAAGCTTAGCTTATAGCCGCATGCGCCGCATCGGCCGGCGTGAGGCTGCCCGCCCCGCCGCAAGGCGCGCGCAGAAACATGCATAGGCATAAGCCTAGGCCTATGCTTCGGGGAACTAGGCAAAGCTTCTACGCGTAGAGGCTATTTGTTTCTATAAGTAATTACAATACAAAGAATTAGCTTCATTTTACCCCTTGGCGAAAAAAAGTAAGCGCTATACAATGAGCCACCTTCCAAAGGAGGCAAGCCCGTGGATCTCCCCTATGCGGAACCGTATCGCATCAAGACCATAGAGCCCCTGCGCCGCTCGACCCGCGCCGAGCGCGAGGGCTGGATAGCCCAGGCCAAGTACAATCTATTCAACCTTCGGAGCGAGCAGGTGTTCGTCGACCTCCTTACCGATTCGGGCACGGGGGCCATGTCGAGCGCCCAGTGGTCGGAGATCATGCTCGGAGACGAGAGTTACGCGGGCGCGAGCTCCTATTACAAGCTCAAGGACGCCATAGGAGAACTTTTGGGCTTTGAGCACTTCCTGCCTACACACCAGGGCCGCGCCGCGGAAAACGTGCTCTTTAGCGCCCTCATAGGCGTGGGCGACGCGGGCTCGGGCAAGGTCGTGCCCGGCAATAGCCATTTCGATACCACCAAGGGCCATATAGAATTCCGCAAGGCGCGGGCCATCGACTGCACCATAGACGAAGCCTTCGATACCCAGGCCGAACATCCGTTCAAGGGCAATGTCGACCTGGCCAAGCTCGAGGCCGTATACAGGCAGTATCCCCGGGAAGCCATACCGCTCTGCCTTCTCACGGTAACCTGCAACAGTTCGGGCGGCCAGCCGGTGAGCCTTGAAAATATCAAGGCCGTGTCCAAGCTATGCAAAAAATACGGCATACCCCTCTTCTTCGACTCCGCGCGCTTCGCCGAAAACGCCTACTTCATCAAGATCCGCGAGAAGGGTTATGAGAAGAAAAGCATACGGGAAATCGTGCGCGAGATGTTCAAATATGCAGACGGCATGACCATGTCCAGCAAAAAAGACGGCATAGTTAATATAGGAGGCTTCATAGCCTTCCGCGACGAGGAACTCTGGCGCAAGGCCAGCACCTTCAACATCATGTTCGAAGGCTTCAATACCTACGGCGGCATGGCCGGCCGCGACATGGGCGCCCTCTCGGTGGGCCTTCGCGAAGCCACCGAGTTCGACTACCTGGAATCCCGCGTGGGACAAGTAGCCTACCTCGGGCGCAAGCTCACCGAGTACGGCATAGCCGTACAGCGTCCCTATGGCGGCCACGCCATATTCGTCGACGCCAAGAAATTCCTTCCTCGGCTACCCAAGGAGGAATTCCAGGCCCAGACCCTCGGCATAGAGCTCTACAAAGAAGCCGGCGTACGCGGCGTGGAAATCGGCACCCTCCTGGCCGACCGCGACCCCGCCACCGGCGAAGAGCGCTACCCGGCCCTGGAACTCCTGCGCCTGGCCATACCGCGCCGCACGTACACCAACGCGCACATGGACTACGTGGCCGCCGCCCTGGCCAACGTGAAGGAGCGCGCCTCTTCCCTCAGCCGCGGCTACGCCATAGCCTGGGAAGCGCCCATCATGCGCCACTTTACCGTGCAGCTGAAGCCGGCGAAGTAGGGCGGGCTTTAGCTAATAAAGCTGCCATCCTGAAGCTCCCGCATAGCCTGGTCAAGCTCCGCTTGCGTGTTCATGACTATGGGGCCGTGCCAGGCTACCGGCTCGCCCAGGGGGCGCCCGCTGGCTAGGAGAAAGCGCAGACCCTCGGGCCCGGCGCTCACCCGTATCTCGTCGCCGCGGTCGAAGAGCACGAGATAGCGGTTCTTCGCGGGGGCGGCGCGCACCGTCCTGTCCGTGGCGAGGCCCTCGAGCAACACGCCCTGCGGGGCGGAGGCGGCGTGGAACCAGCCCGAGCCTTCGAATACATACGCGAAGGCATGCCTGTCCACCTCCACCGCTAAGGTCTTGGTGACGCCCGGGGCTATGCTCAGGTCAAGGTAGCGCGGATCGGCGGCTACGCCTTCCACGGGTCCGGTCTTGCCCCAGAAGCTGCCGCAAAGCACCCGCACGAGCGTGCCGTCATCGTCTCTGAGTTCAGGTATGTCCCGGGCCTGAATGTCCTGGTAGCGGGGGCGGGTCATCTTGAGGGCGGCGGGAAGGTTAGCCCAGAGCTGAAAGCCGTGCATGCGGCCTTCCTGGTCGCCATCCGGCATTTCCTGGTGGATGATGCCGCGTCCGGCGGTCATCCACTGCAGGTCGCCGGGACGCATGACGCCGCTGTTCCCCAGGCTGTCTTTGTGCTCGACGCTACCGGCTAGGACATAGGTGATAGTCTCTATGCCGCGGTGGGGATGCCAGGGGAATCCCGCTTTGTAGTCGGCAAGGCGTTCCCCGCGGAAATCGTCGAAGAGCAGGAAGGGGTCAAAATCGTCGGTATCGCCAAAGCCGAAGGCTCTGCGCAGCCGCACGCCGGCGCCTTCGAGGGTTGGTTGCGAGGGGCTGACTGAACGTATTCCGCGTAGGGACATAAGCACTCCTGGCTCTATAAGCTCGTAATGCTTAGTAGAAAAGTCAAATTAATACCTGCCCCGCCTCAGTCCGCCGCCGGCCGCCCGATACGCCGGCCGCCCGATACGCTAGCTGGCGCCGGAAGGGACGGGAAAGCGGATTGTTAGCGCCGTGCCGCCCTCCGGCAAGCCCATAAGCGAATAGCTGCCCTTGATTTGCTGGCTGAGCACATCGATGAGGGTCATGCCGATGCTCGGGGTATCTTTCGGGCCGCGGGACCGCTCGCGCGATTCGAGGCCTACGCCATTGTCCGTTATGCTTATGGTGGCCTCGTCGCCCTCGCGGCGCATGGCTATGCGAACGGTTTTCCCTTTGCTGAATCCTGCGGGAAAGGCGTGCTTAACGATATTCACGAGGGCCTCGTTGCAGATAAGGCCCAAGGGTATGGCGCTGTCCAAAGGAATAACGAGTTCCTCCCCCGGCAGATCTATGCTTAACTGGTCGTCATCCTGGTCAAAGATAGCCAGCGCCAGCCGTTCGATATACGCGCGGAGTTCCACGGCGCCGAAGAGGTCCTGCAGGTAGAGCAGTTCGTGGACGAGGGCCATTGCGTAAACGCGCCGTTCGGCATCCTCAAGAGCCCGGGCTTCCGCGCGCTGGGGATCCATGGCGCCCGACTCAAGCCTTAACAGGCTGCTTACTATTTGAAGATTGTTCTTGACCCTATGGTGCACTTCCCGTAGAAGCAGCTCCCTCTCGCCCACGAGCTTTTGAAGGGCGCTTTCCCGTTCTTTTGCCACACTTATGTCTGACATGATGCCGAGGGCCAGGCGCTTCCCCGAAGGGCTCGTGAAATAATCCCAGGACGACTGTACCCAGGTATAGCGGCCTGCGGGAGTCCGCAAGCGATACTCGAGGCCCCCCGGCAGCCTAGCCTCATCGGCCGACGCGAAGGCGGCCAGCACGCGTTCCTTGTCTTCGGGGTGTATGAGATCGTTCCAGCGTTGCTGGTCCTCGAGCCAGATGGCTTCATCCCAGCCGAAGAGCTCCTTGAGCTTGGGGCTTATGTAGCTGCGGCGATTAGGACGCCCGAGCTCCACCTTGTACACGACCGTGGGTATATGCTCGGACAATATGCGGTAGTTGAACTCCGCCTCTTTTAGCCGCCGCCTGCTGCCCCTGAACAAAGCGAGCGTTACGGCTTCTAATACGACTATGACGGCCAAGGCCAGTATGCCCAATTTGGCGGACATGGGCAAAGGCGCCGGCTGCCCGAGCACCTCGCTGCCCTTTGGCAAGGCCATAAGCGAAACGCCGGCTTGCTGCAACTCTTCGTATCGGAAGATATATTCGTAAAGCTCCGGGCTGTAAATGGAGCCTCGGTTTCTGCCTTTGCCGTCGACGAGATCCCGTATAAGCGCGGCGGCGCTTTCGCCCATGAGCTTGCCCGACACCACCCGGCCGCCTAAAGCGCCTGCCTCCACGATGAAGTCCCAGCATGCCACTATGGGAGCCCGGCTTGCCTCGCGTATGAGGCTGAGGCTTTGATCCACGCTCATGCGCCGCCCGTTAGGCGTAAGCAAGTAGGACAGGTATAAAATAATGGATCGCTCAGGCAGGGCCTTGAGCGCTCGCCGCAGCGCTTCGGGCTCTAGCTGGGCTAGCTCTATGATTGCCGGCAGCGTTCCGCCCTGCGCGATTTCTCTGTCGAAAATCCGCTTATTCAGCCTGCCGGTCGTGCTGGCATCCGAAATCACGGCGAGGTTTTCGATGGCTGGAAAAAGCGACTGTATCAGGTCAAGGTTGGCCCGTATATCGGGGGCTTCCAAAATGCCCCTGGCTTCCGAAAGTTCAGGCTCGCTATAGGCCTCGCGAAAATTTACGCCGCAATATAGTAGCTCCATGCCCGAGAATAGGCCTTCCCTGCGGTCAAGGGCGAAGCGGAACGCGTCATCATCCACGCACAGTAGCGCGAGGGGCTTGCCTCCAAGGGCTATTTCGTCAGCCAGGAAGGATTCGATAGCCACGGCCTGACGGGCCAGGGGCAGTCGTTGGCTGTCCAGATAATAGAAGCCCAGCTCAATGTCTTCGCGATCGGCAAGTGCCAGGCTCAGGCCCTCGCTTATGCTATCCGTCCAGGAGTAACCATGGTGATAAGAGTGAAGCACCATGACGCGGCCTTTGGCCGCGGGAGACGAACCGGCCTGGCTTAGTACGGCTTGGCCGGACGCACTTTGAACCACCGCAATCAGGATAATAAAGAGGATGGTATACAAGGCGCTTCCTCGCCGTGGCCATGCGGTATGCATACGGCTTTTAAGTCTATGCACGAATAGCCATATAACAAGGCCGCGCAGGCCGGAAGCGGCGCGTATGGGCAAAAACGTCCGGGGCGGATTGACCGCAGGCTTTGTATATACGATTATCGAGCTTCTGGAGGCCGCCATGCTCTTACTGCACGGAAACGATGATATAATCCAAAGCGCGTACCTTTTATGGATAGTCGTAGCATATGTGGCATATATAGCCATGGGCTCCCTGCCTTCGGATAAACAGCCCTTCCGGAAATCGCCCCTGCGCGTCCTTGCCGACCGGCTGATCTTCTTCCTCGTTCTATTTGCCTTGCCTCTGCTCGTTTTTACCCTAGCGGGATGGGAATTGCCCGGAAGAGTCAGCCTTGGCTTGGGCAGTCCCGCGAGCTGGCTGCCGGCTACGCTGCTTATATCCCTGCTGGCGTTCGCTATCGGCTACTATGCAAAAAAAGGCGCCGCGGAGCGGGCTAACTATCCGCAGTATTTGCCTGCGCGCTGGGGCGCGGGCGAGCTTGCGTTGGAGCTGGCCAGTTGGTCGGCGTATCTCTATGCCTATGAATTCGTCTTTCGGGGCTTTCTGCTCTACGCCTTGCTTCCGCTTGGCGTAGGCCTCGCCATCGTTACGCAGACAGGATTATACGCCTTCGCCCATCTGCCAAAGAGCGCCAAGGAAGCGGGAGCCGCCGTGATCTTCGGCGTAGCCACGGCGCTCATGACGCTTGTATGGGATACGATAGCGCCGGCCTTTATCGTTCACCTTGCGCTGGCCCTAGCCAATGACCTATCTTGCTTCAGGGCGATGAGACGCGCTTAAGGCTGTCTTTATAGGCGGCAGCGGAAAGGCCAAGGCCTTCCCGTATGCCGGTGCGGGGGGCAAAGCCCAATAGCCTCTTGGCCTTTTCGTTGCTAAAGACGTATTCGACCGTAGAGCGCCGTACCCGATAGAACGTTATTGGCGGTCCTTCCTCGCTTCCTATCAATAATGCCCCCGCGCTCAAAAAAATCGCGCCGAGCCAGGCTAGGGCTTTTGGTACGCCTATGGGCGCGCCGCTAGCGTCGACGGCATCGTAGACGGCGCGGGCGAAATCGCGCCAACTAATGGTCTCGTCTCCTACAACGTTAATCGACTGTCCCGAGGCTTTTGGCTCATTGAGCGCGGATGCCAAGGCCCGCGCGGCGTCGTCGACATAAACCATGCTCGTGCGATTATTGCCCGACCCTATCCAGCCGAATGCCCCGCGGCTGGCCGCCGCGAACATACGATAACTGCTCGTCGTATCGCCGGGGCCGAATACGTAGCCGAGCCTCAGACTGCAAGTGGAAAAGCCCGGCCCATTGGCCGCGAGCACGGCCCGCTCGGCTTCCAGCTTCGAGCTGGGATAGGGGTGGCTCAAGGGATAGTAGGGGCCTTCTTCAGTGCTGCCCTTATGCCGGCCGAAGCCCTGCACGGAGATCGAGCTTACGAAGACGAACTCCTGTACGCCGGCGGCTCGGGCTTCGTTGAGCAGCCTGATGGTAGCCTCGATATTCGAGGCCTTAAAGGCCGATGCGGGACCCCAGTCCCTTGCCAGGGCCGCGGCGTGGATGACGGCCCGCGCTCCGGTCAATGCGGCCTTTACGCCTTCTGCGCTGTCCAAGTCCGCTCGGATAAGCTCAACGCCATGCGCAGCAAGCGCGGCCAGTTCGGGCGGCGGTTCGGGACGTCGGTATATGGCGCGTACGCGTAGCCCCTGTTCGCATAGCAGGGCCGCTAGCCGCTTGCCTAAAAAGCCCGAAGCGCCGGTGAGTACGATGGGGCCGCTCATAGCATGCCCCTGTCTTTGAACCAGGCGTAGGCGTCTGCTATGGCGGCGTCAATAGGATGTATAGTGTAGCCTAATTCCGACCGTGCCTTGTCCGAGCTATAGTATTGGCCTTCGCATGCTATGCGCGCCATGGCCAAGCTTACCTTCGGCTGCTTCCCGCCAATAGCGGCGCCGCGCTCGGACAGCCAGCCGAATGCCAGGACCAAAGGGGCCGGCATCGTGATTCGAGGAGCTTTCGTTCCTGTAACGGCGGCTATTTTGGCGAACAGCTCGGCATAGCTCAGATTCTCGCCGCCGAGTATGTAGCAGGAGCCCGGCCTTCCCCATTCAAGCGCGGCTACGGCGCCCGCGGCTACATCCCGGACATCAGCGAAGCAGCGCCCTCCGGGTGACGCGCCGGGTACGGCCCCGCGCGCCACCTGAATGAGCATTTCACCGGATCCCGGCTTGGAGTCGTAGGGGCCGAACATGAAGGAAGGATTGACGATGACTATCTCGGGGCCGTCATCGCCCAGGGCCAGTAGCCTATCCTGCGCCTCGCGCTTAGTGTCCTGATAGTCAAGCCCGAAGCGAGCCGCGTCATACGCTCCTTCTTCCGTGCCGGGCCGCTCTTTGCTTCCGGCGGCAAAGGAGTTCGCGGTGCCTATGTGAACGAAG
Source organism: Treponematales bacterium (assembly GCA_041741035.1). Taxonomy (GTDB): domain Bacteria; phylum Spirochaetota; class Spirochaetia; order Treponematales; family UBA12059; genus UBA5200. The sequence continues at coordinate 14,061 of JBGSKZ010000081.1, read as the reverse complement.
CGAGTCGCTCCCGCCGCTTTTGCGTCTTTGGCCAGCTCAAGCGCAACGCTTATATTGAGCGGAGCGAGCTTTGGGTTGCGGGAAGGCCATACCGAGGTTGAAGCCACCGTATGGATTACCGCTCCCGCTCCCACGAGCGCCGCCCGCCTTGAGATCGGATCGAATAAATCGCCCCGGGCGAACTCGATGTCGAGGCCGTCCAGGGTATGCGTATCCCGAGCCGGTTCGAGCAGGGCCCGCACTCTATGGCCCTTGTCCAGGAGGGCTCGCACGATATTGGAGCCTAGGAAACCATCCGCGCCCGTTACGAGTACGGGTTCCAATGCTTGCGTATTATTCTTCATGGCTCCCAGTATAGCATGCGCCGCCATTCAGTGCAGCCGATGGCAGGCGGGCGCCCCCGGCCCTTAGGTCTGCCTCCGCAGCGACAAGCATCGAAGAACTACGGGTTGTTAACTACCCAGGCATTTTGCGGCGGCAATCCTACCGGTCATGATGGCGGTAGGGCCGCCGGCGGGGCTATATACCCACTTGCCTGCGGCGTACACGCCCGGCAGCGGGGTTTTCACCGAGTCGGCCATGCGGAACATGCTCGTGGCTACGGGTATTTCGCCCTCGAAGGACCAGCCCACGATAGAGCCTTCCGAGCTTCCTACCTTGGCGTAAATCGACAAGGGCGAAGCGGAGAAGCTGAATAGCACTTTGTCCTTTAGGCCCGGGTAGATACTCGAGGAAAGCGTCGCGATAAACTCGTCTTCGACGCTCCGCGCGAATTCCTCATACCACCCCGCCGCGTGTATCCGCCGGGTAAGCTCATAGTCGAAGAGCGCGCTGATGATGACGCCCGATTTGCCCGCGGGCGCGGCTTCCGGATCCCGTAGGGCCGGTATCGATATCTCGAAGGTGTTGTAACGGCAGAACCTGCGCAGCCATGCATACACTTCGTCTTTCTGCGGCTCATCGCCCTTTTGGAGCAGCGTCCGCAGCTCGGCGGTATGGATATTCCCGAGCCCTTGCCTGTCGGGCGTATAGAACACGTGGCCGCTCGCTATCCCCTTGAAGGCCTCGGGCGGAAGGTCGACGGCTACGAACACGGAGAACACCGATTCCGCGCCTTTCCAGCCCAGTATAGCTTCTTTGCGCCGCGCGAACGCCGCCCTATCCTTCGTTCCCAATCCGGCGTCGGAGGCCATGGCGTACAGCGCCTTCAAATCGCCGGCCCATATCAGTTTTTCGTAACGGTACTTGATGCCCGCCGCATCCGTGAGGACTCTCTCGTGCGCGTCAAGCCTGACGATTTCCGTATCTAAGCGTACGTCGCCGCCGCGCTGCCGCATCGCGTCGAGCATAGCGTCGATGAACGCGCCGACGCCGCCTTTGGGGTATATGTAATCGTTATAGAGCGCGAAGTAGCTCAGGGCGAAGAACACGGGCGTCTTCCTGAAAAAATGCTGCCCTATGATATCCTTGAGCGGCTGATTAGAGGAAAGCGCGTCGAGTGCTTCCTCGAATGGCGTATCCATTTTCGATATGCGGTACATCGTCCGCAAAAACTTAAGCGTCCACGCGATGAGCGAAGGCACGAGCGCCACGATATTTTTTTTCTTTTTAGCGAACAGGGGATTGTCGACGCCATAGAGCACTTTCATGTCCTCTATGATGTCATGGATGGCTCCGATGATCCTGTCGACCTCGTCCGCGCTTTCGGGATATAGGCTTTTCAGGAGCCCGGCGTAGGCATAGAGGCTCTGCTCTCCTTCTATCGTCAGGACCGTATCCTCTATTCCCAGCGATATGGGGTTGGGAAGGACCTCGATGCCAAGGCCGAATTCTTTGATAAGCGGCTTTACCAGGCCCGCGTTTACCAAGGCCCGCGCGCCGCCTTCAAAGCGGAATCCGTCCCGGACGAAGGAATTCATAAGCCCGCCGCAGCGTTCGTTCTTTTCTATAAGCAGCACGTCCTTGCCTTTATGCGCTAGGGTAAGGGCGGCCGTAAGGCCGGCGATACCGCCTCCAACGACAATGACGCTTTTTTCTATCATAGGACGACCCCTTTTTCGCGCAGCAATTCGTTTGTGCGCGCCCATAAAGCCGCGGCCGCCTCCAGGTCTCTGGCGGGAGGGCTAAGTTCTTCTTCGGTGGTAAGGTGAAAGAAGCTATCCGTGGTTTGCGCGAGCTCAGGAGCTACCCCAAGGTAGTAGAGCGCCTCCGCCGATATCTCAGGCGAAGCGGAATTCCTATCTATGAAGTTTTTCTTATACCATTTATAGAAGCGTCCGTTATCCTTGCCCGTTTCCGTCCTTACCATGCCCGGGTGCATGGCGTTGATGGTTACCTTATCTTGAGCCAAGGCCTTGGCGTATACGTGCATGGATAAGAGTTGCGCCAGCTTCCCCGCTCCATAGGCTTTCAGTCCGGTATACGATCTTTTTTCCCACTGCAGGTCATCCAGGTTAAGGCCCCATGCCGCGAATCGGTATCCTTCCGAGCCGACGAAGATGATCCTCCCCGTCCTGTCGCGCTTAAATTTTTCCTTAAGCATGGAGGTGATGATGAGCGGGGCGATATAATGCAGGGCGAAGTTCAGCTCGAAACCGTCCGCCGTCTCCGCCCGCTTTTCAAGGTGGAGCCCCGCGTTATGGATTAGGACGTCTATAGGCTTTTCTAGAAGGGCAAGCTCGCGTCCCGCCCGCTGCATATCGGAAAGAAGGGATAGATCGGCCAATATATAGTCGACCGTAGCGCCGAACTCTTCGCGAAGCTCTTGCCGCACCCTCTCGGATTTTTCCTTATTCCTATTGACCATGACGATATGCGCGCCCATGGAAGCGTATTTGCGGGCCGTATGATAGCCTACCCCCGAGGTGGCGCCGGTGATCGCGACCAGCTTATCGCGGAATCCCTCCGCGCAGCGCTTCGTCTCTTTTTTCATGTTTTTCATCATGGCTAACACATTGGACCAGGTATACTGCGGCCAGTACCGTCGTATAGCAGGATGTATCATGCGGTGCTCCTCGCTTGGCGTTTAAAGATTGTAGCCGCTAAAACTTAGCCGGACAATGGGAAAATGACCAGAGCCATGATTTAACCCGATGGGCTCTACGCGGCCCTGCATTATCGGCGCTCGCTCTACCGGTTCTATCGGCATTTGTCCTCGATACACAGAGCTGCTCCTTAGCCCCGCTGCCTGGCTAAGAGCCATTTTAGCAATCTAGCTACCGAAGGCGTAAGTCGCGTCCGGTTGTAGGCTCCCGCCACTCGCCGTATGGCGTCGGCCTGCGTGGGGTAGGGGTGAATGATATCGCCCAGGGCTTTAAGCCCCAAGCCGCCCGCCATCGCCGTGGATATTTCTCCTATGAGCTCGCCCGCGTGCGCGGCCACTATCGTGGCGCCTAGTATGCGGTCCGTGCCCTTTTTTACCACGATCTTTACGAAGCCTTCGGCCTCGCCGTCGGCCAAGGCGCGGTCGTTTTCCTCCATGCCTACCTTAAAAACGCTCGTTTCTATACCCTTGGCCGCGGCTTCCGCCTCGTATAGGCCCACGTGCGCTACTTCAGGGTCGGTATAGGTGCACCAGGGCATGGTAAGGGCGCTCAAGCGCTTCTTGCCGCCGAAGAGGGCGTTCTGTATGACTATGCGCGCTGCGGCGTCCGCCGCGTGAGTGAACTTCCAGGCCATGCATATATCGCCGGCCGCGAAAATACGCGGGTTGCTCGTGCGCAGGAAATCGTCCACCTTTACGCCCAGGCGTTCGTCGTATTCCACGCCGGCTTCCTTAAGGCCTAAGCCTTCGACATTGGGCTTCCGGCCGGCGCCTATGAGTATGGCGTCTACTTCAAGCGAGCCTTCTCCGCCGGCGCCCGCGTACGCTATGCGTTTGCCTGTGGGCGTTTGCTCGACGCGCAGGGGCTTGGTGTCGAGCATAACCCGTATGCCGTCGCGCTTGAAGGATTCCGCTAAGAGCGATACCGCGTCCTGATCCTCCCGCGGCAGGAAGCGAGCCAGTTCGATGATCGTTACTTCCGAGCCCAGGCGGCGGAAAGACTGCGCCAGCTCGCAGCCTATAGGCCCGGCGCCTATGACGGCGAGGCGGCGCGGGAGCTCGCTAAGGTTGAACACGGTTTCATTGGTAAGGTAGCCCGCTTCGGCCAAGCCGGGAATGCTCGGGGTCGCCGCGCGGGCGCCGGCGGCTATCACGGCCTTGCGGAAGCGGAGGGTAGCCCCGCCCACCCGTACTGAATTCCCGTCTATGAAGCTGCCCTCTCCGAGAAATACGTCTACGCCCAGCTCCGCGTAGCGCTTAGCCGAATCATTGGCGCTGATGCCGGCGCGTATCCTGCGTACCCGTTCCATGACGGCGGCAAAGTCCTCGGGCTTAGGCTGCCGCGCCGAGAGCCCGAAGGCTTGGGCGTTGGCGGCCTGATGCGCCGCCCGCGCTGAGCGTATGAGGGCCTTGGAAGGCACGCAGCCTACGTTGAGGCAGTCTCCGCCCAGTAGATGACGTTCGATGAGCGCCACCTTGCCGCCAAGGGCCGCGCAGCCTATCGCCGATATGAGGCCGGCGGTGCCGCCGCCGAGCACTACCAGGTTGTACATGGCGGCGGGCTCGGGGTTTTTCCAGCCCGCCGGATGCACGTTGCTCAGGAGCGTACGGTTGTGCTCGTCCTGGGGGTAGAGGCCAAAGCTGTCTTTATTGTCGTTCATTGTTTGCCTTCCTGGTTTATGAGGGCTCTGGCGGCCTTCTTCACGTCGTCGAGCAGGGAAAGGATGCGTTCCTCGCCTAGATCCGGGTTTACGCATACGAGCCGTATGGCCCTGCGGCCCTTGGCCTCGCCGTGGCCTATCTTCATGATGCCCTGCGTATCCAGGTAATCGCAGAGCGCCGCGCTGGATACACCCGGGTATTCGAAGCATACGTTGATGAGCGGCGGCTCCTCCACGAGGGCAAGCTCGGCGTCGGCTTCTATGGAGCGCGCGGCGAAGCGCGCCAAAGCCATCTGCCTGTCTATGCGCCGGTTCCAGCCCTCGTCGCCTAGGCGGTACCAGGCCGCCCACAGGCGCAGGGCGTCGTTGCGCCTGCCGCACAGGGGCGAACGGTGGCCGGGATTGAAGTCGTCCTGGTCGGCCTGAAACAGGTAGTCGGCCGTCTCGTCCAGGCTGCCCGCCAGGAGCCCTTTACGCGCCACGAGCAGGGCCGATGTCTGCAGTTGGGTGCCCATCATCTTATGCGGGTTCCACGCGAAGGAATCCGCCAGGGCGGCGCCGTCAAGAAGCCCCCTGTGCGCGGCCGAGAGCGCGACGCTGCCGCCCAAGGCTCCGTCGACGTGCAGCCAGAGGCCATGCTCTTTGGCGATCGCGGCGAGTTCCCTGAAGGGATCGAAGGCTCCCCGCACCGTGGTGCCCGCGGTGGCGTTTATAAAGAAGGGCCGGAGGCCCGCGGCCAGGTCCGCGCGCAGGGCATCTTCGAGCTCCTTGGCCCGCATGCGCCCGGAAGCGTCCACCGGCACGAGCCGCACATTGCGCCTGCCAAGGCCCAGCATGCCCGCGTTTTTTGGTATGGAGTAGTGCGCTTCGGCCGAAGTGTAGGCGATCAGCGCGGGTCCGCTGTAGCCCTCGTCGCGGAAGCGGGGTTCCGCGCTGTTGCGCGCCAGGAGCAGCGCCGTCATATTGGCCGAGGATCCGCCGGGGGTAAAGCTGCCCTCGCCCCGGGCAAAGCCCACCGCGGCGAGCATTTTCGAGAGGACTTCGTTCTCCACCAGCACCTGGGCGCCCGCAGCTTTTAAAGTGTACATGGAGGAGTTGGCCACTGCGGCCAGGAGCTCCGCCGCGGCTGCTACGGCAATGCGGCCGCCGAAGAGCTGATTCAAGAAGCGCTCGCTCGAAGAGGAGGGCGTGAAGGCCATGATGGCCTCCAGCTTTTCCAGCACGGCTTCGGGCTCGTGGCCCTCCGCTCCGAGGCTTAGGCCCAGGGCGCCGAGCATGGCCGAGGGTTCGCGGAACCGTGGATCGGGAAGGCTATCCTCGGTACCTATGTAGCGAGCCGCGGCCGCGGCGGCCCGCGGCAAAAGCTTGAGCAATTCTTCCCGCTGGCTCGGCTCCGGCTTTGCGTATTCAGGCATGGTGGCTCCTTTTTCTCAAGTCAATGAAACGTTGAGGATTCTCGCTTACATAGCCGTCCAGGAAATGCGCTCTGGTCTTAGGATGCAGGCCCTCTGTAGGCACGAGTATGGCGCATTCGAGGGCTCCGCCGAAATCGGCGTCGGCCGCCGTGCCCAGATATATGAGGCCGCGGTGCGCCGACAAGTAGGAGCTGAGTATGGGCGGGAGGATCTCGCGCCTGGACGACAAGGCCTCGTCTAGAAGTGCGCGAGCCGCCGCGTAGTCTCCGCGGTAAAGGCCGGTATAGTTTTCTTCGCGGGAGTACGCCAGGCCGGGCCGAGGCTCGAGGAGGGGCCTAAGCGCTCCGTGCTGGGCTTCCAGAAAAGCCAGGATGCGGGCCGCGGACTCCCGCGTATAGCTTTGGTACAGGGTGAAATTGCCGTAGTAGTAGCGCAGGAAGGGGTATTCCTTGGCCAGGGCTCCCAGGCCCACCCAGGCGGCGAATAGGCCCATGTATGCCTTCTTCGCGGAGCGGTTTACGAAAGAGCGGCCGAGCTCTACGGCGTAGGGCAGGTAATCGCTCTCCAGTTCCGAGCTGAAGGAGAAAAGCCTAGCCGTACGCAGCGCACTCAGGCCGGGCTCGGGGAGCAGGTCCGCGCAGATGAGGTAGCGATAGGCGGCGACGATTTCCCGCGCCTGTGGATCCCAGGCCAAGAGCTGCGTATAGGCCTGCGGCCCGTAGTCCAGCTCGTCCAGGTCGCGCGGAAGGTTCCTGCCCGCTCCGGCCGCGCGGAATTCCTTTTCGCGCAGCCGGCCGAGCTCGAGCATGACGAGCGGCGCCTCCTCGGCGGCCAGTACATGGATCTCCAAGCCGCGGAAACGCTGTATGCGGGTACTCGTCCCCAATTGCTGGGCGAGAGCGTCGGGATTTTCCGGTTCGGCGAGCTCAACCATGCTTGACCCCTTCATATGCGGCGTTTTCATCGAGGCCAAGGGCGTCCACGTAGGCGCAGAGCGCGTCCGCGGCGCCTTGGTCGTCCGCAGGGGGCCAGCCGGCTGGATCGAGGACCTGGCCCACGCGTAGTTCCAGCGTGGCGCCGCGCTGTTTGAGGAGCTCGTCCACGAGTAGGAACATTTCCAGATTGGGCCGTATGCCCAACGCGCTCCGTGCCCGCCATATGCCGTAAAAGAGCGCCGAGTTCCTGCCCGACACATGGACGGGCACGATGAGCCTGCCGTGCTGCCTGCTTTTCTTGACGAAGCCCTTGGCCCAGGGGAATTCGACGAGGCGGCCGCGGCGCGGGCGGCTGGTACGGCCCGCGGGGAATACCATGACCGCCTTGTCGCTGCCGTACATAGCGTCGAAGGCCTGGGCCAGGCCCTGGTTGCCCCCGTGTTTGTTGATAGCCACGGCATGGGAAGCGAGCTGCGGTATGGTCATGACCAGGTCGTTGGTGGGCCACAGGAAATCGTCGCGTACGCTGTAAACAAGCGACATGAGGGCCAATCCATCGGCCCCGCCTAAGGGATGGTTCGCGCAGAAGGTCAGCCGCCCGTCGCTGGGGATGCGATCGGCTCCTTTCACGACGGTCTTGATATCGAGCGTGTGGAGCGCCTCGCGTATGAAGTCCCCGCCCTCGAAGCCGGAAAGCCGCTCTATGGCGTCATTGAGCTCGCGCTGATGCGCTAACTTCTCCAATAAGGCATAGCCGATGGCTGGTATCTTTGCGGCCACGCGCGGATTCTTGGCCATGAAGAGGGCGCGCAGGTCGATGCGCATAGGCGAGCCGCCTTCCATCAGGGCTGGGCCCTCCGCGCCTTAAGTTTGCGCAGGGCGACCGGTATGAGGCTTACGACGCCCAGGAGCACGAGGCCCGCTATGAGCTCGGGGCTGAAGGCGCCGCCGGCCGCGTCCAAGGACGCGCCGGAACTGCCGAGCAAGGCGTATACGAAGGAGCCGGGTATGATGCCTACGGCGGTCGTCCATAGATAGGTGACCCACGATACCGGCGTGAGCCCGGCCAAGAGATTGATGAGGAAAAAGGGAAAGACGGGTATGAAGCGTAGGGTTAGGAGGTAACTGGCGCCGTTTTTTTCTATCTCGGCGTTGAGCTTGGCCAGCTGGGCCCCGTAACGACTGAGGAGGGCATCTCGCATGACGTAGCGGGCGGCCAGGAAAATAAGCAGAGCGCCTGCGCTAGCCCCAACGTTTACCAGCAGGGTACCGAGGAAGGGGCCGAACAGAAAGCCGCCGAGCAGGGTAAGCACGGTGGCCCCTGGTATGGAGAAAGCCACCACGGCAATATAGGCCAGGATAAAGAGCAGGGCCGCGGGGACGGCGCGCGCCTCCACGAAGGCCAGAAGCTGATCCCGGCTTTCCAGCAATTGCTCGAGGCTAAAGCCGCTGCCGCGCATGGCCAGGGCTATTCCTATGGTCGCGGCCGCGATAACGGCGAGTATAATCAGTCTCTTTAATCCGCTTTTCATTTCGTATCCCTTTTCTGCGTTATCGCGCGCTCAGCGCGCGGGCTCATTGAGTTTCCAGTCGTAATCATAGGAGATCTTTCCCGTGTAGGACTTCAGGCTAGCCGCTAAGGCCGGCTCTGCATAGCGGGATAAGTGCGCGAAGAGCCCCTCCCTGCCGCCGCCGAAGTCATCGGCGAACCAGCTGTATATGCTGGAGAGCGTTAGGCGGCCGCCATCAAGACGAACTCCGCGGGAGCTATTGACGTACTCGCGCGCGCCCTTTTCAAGGAGGCTTTCCAGGTTCGCTGCGCTATAGGCGCGCGCTTGGAGGCTGGGGCAGCCAAGGCTGGCGCAGTTGACGGCGTAATGTATGCGGGGATCGTTCCAGAGGGGGCGCAGTATGCGGTGCTCTATGTCGTTGAGGCTTATTTCCTCGCCTTCGACGCGCAGGATGGCGGCGTCCCAGGGGCCGCCGGAAAAAAGGCCGCCAAGCCGTATGTCGCGAATCGAGGCCACGGGGTAGTTCTCCACGATGAGCCGCACGGTAGCGGCGTTGTAGAGGTTTATCCAATACGCGGCCTGCTCCTGACGGTTGAGCGAACTCACGCGCGTCGATTCAAGCGAGCGTATATAGCCGGTAAGGGCCGCCTTATCGGAGGCGCTTAGCGCCGCGTAGCGGAGCAGGGCAGGCTGCCCTCCCGCGGCGGGCAGAAGATAACGAGTAAGGATTAGCTCCCAGGCGCTATGGTCTACTGCGGCAGTGGAGGCGGGATTATGGGCCTCCCAGCGCGGCCAGGCTTTAGAAGCCGGCGCGGCTACCGCGTAATGCGGAAGCGTCAGCGCTAAGGCTAGGGTCAAGAAGGCCGACAGGAAGCGCGGCGAAGGCCGATAGCGTTTCATCATATACTCCTTGCGTTTAGCTAACTATTAGTCGTCGTTGCTTTCGCAATTCTTACCGTAAATGTAATAGTAATGCCGGCACTAAGGAAACATCCTTCGGCAAGGGCGGCATCGCGTATGGCTAGAAGCCCTCAACCTTGAGCGCTTTTAAACCCTGCGCGAAGCGCAGGGCCGCGCCAAGCACGGTAAGCAGGGCGAAAACGTACATGAGAGGCGCCGCGTAGGCCGGCAGCGCCAGGATGAGGCTGAAAAACACAATGGTTTCCGTTCCCTCTACGATGCCGGCCGGCATAGCCACGCTCGTAGGCTCGCCGCTGGCAGCCGCCCCGTGGCCGCGCTTTTCAAGCAGGGACGAGAGATACATCCAGGTGGCGCCGTTCACGTAAAAGGCGGCCAGCAGGGTGGCCGCGGAAGGCGCCCGGCTCGCATCGCCAAGGGCCAGGCTCAGGGGCAGCGCCGCGTATACGACGAAATCCAGCACTATATCTAGGTAGGCTCCCCGGTCGCTGGTCCTGCCGCTGCGGCGAGCCACGAGCCCGTCGAGCCCGTCCGCGACGCGGTTGAGCAGCCAGAGCCCGAGCGAGAGAGGCGCGAGTCCCGCGTAGGCCGACGCGGCGCAGGCCAGCCCTATCGCGAAGGCTGCCACTGACAGCGCGTTAGGGCTACAGCGCCTTCCTATCGCGTCGGCGAGCGGGGCCATGAGCGTATCCTTAACAGCGCGCAATTTTCCGTCGTACATGCTTGAAGCCTTTCCGTGGCGCGCCGGGCTGGGATGGCTAAGGCTGCCGCCGGCGGCTCTATGAGCACTATAAGGCCGGCCGGCCGGCCAGGGCAACGTAAAAGTAAGATTTTAATATGACTGGGCGTCAGGAAGACAGTATTTTAGCTCAGAGAGAGCGTTGAGGAGCAAATAGCATGGATACCGTCACGAAGGGACTTCGTAACTGTTTCGTCGCGCATTTCGCCGCGGATATAGCCTTCGCCCTGCCTCTGTTCCTCGTTCCGCGGGAGTTCCTTACCCTGCTAGGCTGGACGAGCGTCGATCCCTTCGCGGCGCGGCTCGTAGCTGCCGCGCTCGTCGGCATAGGAGGCGAATCCCTCCTGTCTCGCAATGCCGCTGCAGGCGCATATAGGGCCATGCTCAGGCTCAAGCTTTTATGGTCGGGCGCCGCGCTATCAGGCATGGCGTTGACCGTGCTTCAGTTCCCCGCGTACCGTCTGCCCTCAAGCTACCTTCTCATTATAATCTTTGCTCTCTTTAACGCATTGTGGCTCTACTGGCTCAGGCGCTTGAATCGTGCCTGAACACGGCCGCCTTACTCAGCGTGCTCAGGTCTCGCTTTTGCCGACCGCGTATCCGCGGCTGGCCCTGATAATCTGTGCGCTCCTGTTTGCCCTTCCCGGCGGCAGGGCCTTGGCTCAGGGCTCGCCGGCAGCCGGATCTGCCAGCCCGGCAGCCGGACCTGCCAGCCCGGGCGCCGAAGCTGCCAGCCCAGGCGCGATACTCTACCGGGAAGAGTTCGTTAATCTTGATCGCTGGACGCATGAGCGCTTTCCGAAGATAGAAAAAGCCTCGTCCTACAGGATTGCTATGGTTGACGGCGCTCCGGCTCTCGCGGCCTCCGCGGACGCTTCCGCCTCCTACCTGCTGTTCGGCCAGGTTTATTCGCTGCGGCAGTATCCCCTGCTGCGCTGGCGCTGGCGGGTGGACGGGGTGTATGCCAAGGAAGGCGAACAAAAAGCCGTTGACGACTTTCCGCTGCGCATATTCCTGCTTTTCGAATTCGAGCCTGATAAAGCCAGGCTCATGGACAGGCTGAGCTATGGCCTGGCCAAGTCCGTCTATGGCGCCTACCCTCCCCACAGTTCTCTTTCTTATGTGTGGGACAGCAAGGGCGTCAGCGGTAGGATACTCATAAGCCCTTATACCGATAAGGATCGCGATTTCGTGCTGCGCAGCGGAACGGCCTTGACGGGGCTGTGGCTTGACGAGAGCGTCAATGTGCTTGAGGATTACCGAAAGGCCTTCGGCGAGGAGCCGCCCGACCGGGTAACTCTGGCCATCATGGCCGACGCCGACGATACCGGCGAATCCGTCAGTTCATATATTCGTTATATAGAGATAGGAGCGCCCTGATTATGGGAAAAGCCATGGCCATCGTCCTGAGCCTTGCCGTGTTCCTAGCTTGGGAAGCCATTAAGCCCTACTATGCGTACGAGGGCGGCCATTGGCTGCGCTCTCTGAATAACGCCCTCATCGGCCTGTTCAACGCGGCCTTCGCGCGCCTGGCTTTCGCGGGGCTAGGCTTTTGGGCGCTGTCCCTTGCCGCGGACGCCCGCTTCGGCCTGCTCAATATCGTGGCGCTGCCGCCCTGGGCGGGGATAGCGCTTACCATGCTTGCCTTGGATATCTGGACCTATTGGTGGCACCGCCTTAACCATACGGTCAACTTCCTCTGGCGCTTTCACCGGGCCCACCATACGGATACGGAGATGGGCGTGACCACGGCGTACCGCTTCCATCCCGTTGAGCTGGCCTTATCATCCTTGTTGCGCGTGCCGCTCATCCTAGCCCTCGGGCTCAAGCCCGAGGGGCTCCTATGGTATGAGCTTGTCCTCAACGTATCCATAGCTTTCCATCACGCCAATCTCAGTATAGGGGAAAAATCAGACGCCATCGTGCGCGTCTTTATCGTGTCGCCCATCATGCACAAGCTTCATCACAGCGTGGAGCCCCGCGAATTCTCCTCTAATTATTCTTCGGTACTATCGCTCTGGGACCGGCTGTTCGGGACTTGGACGACGACGACTGCGCCGCGCGACATTGTCCTTGGCCTGCGCGTGTACCGTGACGAGCGCTGGCAGAGCGTGATCGGCATACTGCTTACGCCCTTCAGGCGCAGCGGATCAGCCCTTAACCTGAATCGCCCTGAGTAGCGCCTCGAGTTCCTCGCGGCAGTCGCCACATATATCGATATGGCGCTTGACGAGCGGCAAGATCGACGAGCCGTCCTTGCCCTGCTCGATGAGCTCAGCGTACTGATGCATAAGCTCGAAGGCCTGTCCGCAGTCGATTTCGCGCTCCTCGGCGCTTGCCACCATGCGCGTCATGGCGGCGGGGTCGAAGGGGGGCGCCGGCGGAGCAATTTCTTTTTTGCCCTGGTTAAAGAATCTGCCAAAGAAGCTTGCTATGCCCTTCATGATCGACCTCTGCTATCCATCGCCGCATCATGGCCCATTCCGTCCGCGGCCATGCGCGCCTTCAGTTTCATCCTGGCGTCATGCAGGAGCTTATAGAGCGCGTTCCTGTTCGTGTCTAGGCGGCGCGCCGCCTCTTCGAGGGGCATGCCGCGCAGCGCCACGGCGAGCAGGGCCTTTCGCTGCTTATCCGAGAGTTCGCTGGCCATGGCCTCCCGCAGCCAGGTTATAAGCATAGCGCGTTCCGCCTCTTGTTCAGGACGTCCTGCCTTAGCCATGAGGGCCAAGGCTGCTCCCTCTTCGGCGTCCTCGATGGAAACATCGCGCCAGCGCTTCCTGCGCAGCTCGCTCAGGGCCACCCGTACGCATATCTTGTGGGCCCAGGTGGTAAAGCGGGACTCCCCTCGGAAAGCTCCGAGCTTATCAAGGATAATGACCAGGGCTTCCTGCACGAAGTCTTCGGCCAGCTCGTCGAACTCCCGTCCCTTCGTGCGTATCCAACCCCGCAAGGCAGCCCTGAGGCCTTTGAGGAGTATGCGGCGCAGTTCCGCCAGGGCGCGGTCTTTATGCGTACCGCTGAGCGCATCGATCCATTCCCGGTTTTCCAAGTCTGCATATACCTTTATCTAAAATTATTATATAAATATATTCGTGGCTATCGAAGAGCGCAAGCGGAGGCCAAGGTAAGAAAGAGGCAATCAAGCGCGTCTGGATGGCATATACGCAAAGAAGGAGCGAAGTTCCATGAAAAACGGTCGTGTCGGAAAACTTAATCCCGTCGTGCTGCTCTTTGCCTTGGTTTTGCTATCCGGCTGCTCAGGCGGCGATCAGGCTAAGCCCTCGGCGCAGTCTGTAGAAGGCTCGACTAGGCTGACGGCTCTTTCTGGAACCCTGCCGGGCTTTGCCAGCTGGCAGGAGGTTCTGGACGCGGCCCGCGGCGGCAGCGTGCGCTGGTACCTGTGGGGCGGCTCCGCGGCGATCAACGATTTCGTGGATAAGCAGTACGGCGAGGTGCTTGCGCGGGATTACGGCATTACCCTCGTGCGCGTGCCCGTGGCCGATACTCGGGAGGCCGTGGCCATAGTCATGGCCGAGACCGAGGCGGGTAAAAAAACCGGCGGAGCCGTGGACCTTATCTGGATAAACGGGCTCAACTTTTATACGCTCAGGCAGGCGGAGCTGCTCTACGGTCCCTGGGCGGAAAGCCTGCCGAACGCCGCTCTCGTCGATTGGGAGAATCCCTCGCTGCGCTACGATTTCGGGGTACCGGTGGACGGTTACGAGAGCCCCTGGTCGAGCGCCCAGTTCCAATTCATCTATGACTCGGCGCGCATGGACGAGGCGAAGCTACCGCGCTCCTATCGCGAGCTGGACGCATGGATACGCGCCAACCCAGGC
>JBGSKZ010000080.1:0-3345 GCA_041741035.1 Treponematales bacterium | reverse complement strand
GCGGAAGTGGCCAGGCAGGGCCTCGTCGATACCCAGCTGGCCCTGCGCGACGCCGAGCGCAGGCTTGCCGCTATCCTTGGCCTGGGGCTGGACGCCAGCGTGGCCGGCTTCGCGCTTTCGGAGAAGGTACCTGCCCTGGCGCCGCTTCCGGCCCTGGAGCTGAGCGGGAATATAGACCTTATCAAGGCCGGCCTCGCCGTGGATAAAGCGCGCGCGGACGCCGACGCACGCTCGATTATCGACGCGCCCACCCTGAGCGCGTCCTTGATCGCCGAGCCGCGCTACCCGGACGCCCGAGCGGATCCCGCCGATTTCGGCTCGGCTTTCAGCGATTTTTTCGAAAGCGACGGCAATGCGGGCATAAACTGGAACTTCAGCCTTATCGTGGACGTGCCGCTATCCGCCGGCGCTGCCAAGGCCTATAGGAAAGGGCAGGACGCCCAGGCCAGAGCCATAGCGGAGGCGCTCAAGGCTCAGACGGAGCGCTCCTTGCTGGACAGGGCTCAGAGCCTTATCGCCCGGCGCGACGGGCTTAGCGAGCGCCTGGCCATACAGCGGCGCATTGTAGCCCTGGACGAGCGCAAGGTCGAGCGCGCCCGCGCCCTTACCGGCGTAGGAACCCTTGGCAGCGACTCCCTGGAAGACGCCATGGTGGCGCGCGACCTGGCCGCCGCGGAACTTTTGCGCCTCGAGCTTGAGCTCTTCTTATCCGAGCTGGACCTCCGCCTGGCCCAGGGCGAAGACATAGAGCTCCTGGCGGCCGCTTTCTAGCGGCCAGCAGTTTTCTAGCTGCCAGCAGCGTTCTAGGGTCTAAGCGCCATTCTGACTTTCGGCCCCCTCGCGAGCCTTTAGGACCGCAAGGGGGCTTTTTTTATCTAGCTTGCATTTATACAAGCTTCGTGACAGTAAACTTGCGTTGCCATCGCTTTTCTCTATACTTAAGGCATGTATAAGCACTGCCGCGTATCAGGGATCGCGCCGTCGCTCATGGCCGCCATAACGGCCCTGGCGATAGCGAGCGCCACCCTGCTAGCCTGCGCGCCGGCTCCCTTATACATAGGCTTCATCGGCCCCATGACCGGGCCAACGGCCAACATAGGCGTCGAGGGCTATCGGGGTTTCAGCCTGGCCATAGCGGAAATCAACGCCGAGGGCGGGCCGCTCGGAAGGACCTTGAAACCGGTGATGCTGGATGACGCCGCCGATCCGGCGCTCTGCCTCGCGGCCGCCCGCGAATTGCTGGGGCGGGGCATAAAGCTCATCGTGCTCCATACGACGAGCGGGGCCGCGGCCGGCGCTCTGCCCTATCTCTTAGGGCAGGATGCCCTTACCCTTACGCGCACGGTTAGCGACCCCGCCTGGGTAGGCCTCGACGACGGATTCCTGCGATTCGTGGGTTCCACCGAGCTCTTCGGGTCCACCCTCGGAACATTTACGCGGGCCATGGGCAGGCAGGAACTCGGCATAATCGTCGACCAGAGGAATTCCTCGTACGCCGACAGCATGATAAAAGGCTTCTTAGCAGCCGCGCCCGAGCTGTCGTCCATAGGCGAGCGCGCGGTAGGCTCGGCCATGTCCCATGACGAGCTTGCCTCGTGGGCCATAGACCTTGGCTGCGACGCGGTTTTCGCGGTGCTGCCGGGCCTCGACGCGGCTAAGCTGGCGCAGTCCCTGGAGCGCCTCGGCTTTCAAGGGCCGCTCTACCTGTCGCCTTGGTCTCAGGATCAGAATCTGTTATCGTACGCCGGCCGCCTCGCTCCCCGCATATTCCTGCCCAGCAGCTTTAACCCCGATGACGACGGCCCGCGCTATCGCGAATTCAAGGAAAAACATAGGGAACTCTATGCCGAGGCGCCGGTCATGTCGGGCGTGTTCGGCTATGAGATAGGCCGTTTCCTTGCCCAGGGTATAGCCCGAGCGCGCTCGGCAAAGCCGGACGACGTTAAAAAGGCCATCTTAGCCATAGGCCGCTTCGAAGGCCTGCAGTATGGATTCTCGCTTGATAGCTTTGGCGACGCCGCGATGGAGGCTCTCGTCGTCACCATTAAGAACGGCGTCTACGCACCGGTGACAGCCGAGCCATGAAGAGAAAGCCCTCGCTGTCCGCCCTGCTGTCCGCCATGACGCTGCTCGTGGGGCTCTGCGGTTTTCTCGTGTATATCGCGACGCTGGCCGCCGGCGCAGGCTTCGCGAAGCAATCGGCGGCGGCGGAGACGGAACGGCTGTCTAAGCTCCTCGTATCGTCGGTACGGACGCTGTTGCGGGAACCCGAGACGGCCCTTGAATTGGCCGCCGCCCTGCTGGGCGGGAGCGCGGAGTATCAATATGCGACGCTCGAGGGCATACGTATCGCTTCGCCTTATCTCCGTACGCTCTCGCTTATAGACGCGGAAGGCAGGGTGGCGCGGAGCTCGTCGGCGGGCCTGAGCATACTCGGCGCGGATTTATCGGGCTCTCCTTATCTCCGTACGCTGCGCGCCGAGCCTGGCCTGCACTGGTCGTCGATTTACGCGGGTATAGACGAGGGGCGCAGGGAAATTTCCCTGGGCATGGCCTTCGGAGAAGGCGCGCTCATCGCCAATATCGATTTCGAGGGATTGTCGCTGCGCCTTGAGGCCTTGCTGGAAGGGGCGGATCTAGGCCTTTCGCTGGTCGACGGCGGCGCGGGCTATATTACCCATAGCGACCGAGGCAAGGTCGATAGGCGCGAGACGGAGCAGGAACTGATCAACGAGAGAATCAAGGCGCCCCAGGCCGAGCGCTATATCTACACCAAGCAGCTGGCCTCCGGCCCGGTATCCGTAGTGGCCGCCCAGGTTCCCGAAACCGGCTGGTACGCCCTCGTCGAGCGGCCGGAGAGCATAGCCTTCGATGCCTTTAAGACCTCGATGCCGCTGGTATCGATCATGGCCGCTGCCGTCATACTCGTGGCCAGCGCTTTGTCCATGCTTGCCTCCCGGAGCCTGCTCGCCGACGTGAGGGCCGCGGGCAGGGAGTACGACGATACCGAGCTTACGCTTCCCTCCGCTGGCCCGGCGCCTGCCTCCCGTAAGCGCGCCCAGCCTGGCGACGCGGCAGAGAGCGGGCCGGTGGAGCTCCATTTTAAGGAAACCGACGCCATACGCATGGCGGCCAGGGACGCGGCGGTGCGCATGCGGGCCAAGGACGCGGCGAATGAGCGCCTTGAAGCCCTGAACGTGCGCCTGGGGCAGACCCTCGACCAACTTTCGCGCGCCCAGGAAGCGCTCTTGGAGTCGGAGCGCCTCGCCGTGAAAGGCACGATGGCCGCCGCCATGGCTCATGAGCTCAATACACCCATAGCGGCCGCCGACTCGGCGGCGAGCG
>JBGSKZ010000079.1:0-2427 GCA_041741035.1 Treponematales bacterium | reverse complement strand
GTGGACGGGGACCTGGTGTCGGGGGACGAGCTGTCGGAATTGCTCCGCGGCTAGGGCGCGGCTAACGCGCCTGGACGGTCCGCGGCCGCGCTCCTGAGTCTGCCTCCATGCCCGCTCGACTGCGAGCCTGAGTCTGTCGCTATGCCTGCGCGGCCGCGCGGCCGGGCTTGTCGCGACGACCGGGCCTGCCGGGTTTACCCGGCCCTTACTTGAACAGATAGCGCTCCATGGCGGCTAGACCGTTGAGGGTAAGGTCGGGCTCTATTGCGTCGAAGGCGCTGGTAAGGCCCGACAGCACCCTGCACAGCCCTCCGGTGGCCACCACCTTGGCTCCCCCCAGCTCGGCCTTTATGCGCGCCACCATGCTGTCCACCAGGCCGGCATAGCCCAGCACCACGCCAGCCTGTATAGCCTGCACCGTGTTCTTGCCCATGGCCGACGCGGGCGCCTCCAGGGGCACCGCGGGCAGCTGGGCCGTGGCATTGGACAGTGACGCCGCGGCGGTGCCGAGGCCGGGAGCTATGGCCACGCCGGCTATGGTGCCCGTGGCGTCTATGGCGGTAAAGGTAAGCGCGGTGCCGAAGTCGACGACTAGGCTGGCGCCGCCGAAGAGTTCCCAGGCGCCCAGGGCGTCGGCCACCAGGTCTGAGCCTATCTCGTCGGCCGCTATGACTTTGATGGGCAGGCGCGGATACACGGATGCGCCGAGCAGCACGGGTTCCACGCCGAAGACGTGGCCGGCCATTTTCTCGACCGAGGCCGTAAGCTGGGGCACCACGGAGCTTATGACCACCCTGCGGATATCGCGGGGGTCTATGCCGCGGTCCCGTAGTATAGCGCTCACGATGACGCCGTATTCGTCCTCGGTCTTGCCCTGCACGGTGCGTATGCGGAGGGTATCCACGAGGATGCCGTCTTTGTACGCCCCGCCTACGATATTGGTATTGCCTGCATCTATGACGAACAACATGGCGCCTATCATGGACGCGCTTTAGCCGCGCTGTCAAGGAAATGAGCCCCATTTCTCCCGCGCTTGCGCAAGCTCCGCCGTTTCTGCGATAATCGCCTCCATAACAAGGAGCCGCAATGAGCGATTTAATCCAGCCCAGGGTACTCAAGGGCTTCCGGGATATACTGCCGGAAGCCGAGATCGAGCGGGCCGACATGATGGAGCGCCTGACGGATACCTTCAGGGGCTATGGCTTCGTGCCCATCGATACGCCCGTGCTGGAGTACGCGGAAATACTCCTGGGCAAGGCGGGCGGCGAGACCGAGAAGCAGGTATACCGCTTCAAGGACAATGGCGGGCGCGACGTAGCCATGCGTTTCGACCTCACGGTGCCCTTCGCCCGTTTCATGGCCGAGCACGCGGCGGAACTCTACCTGCCCTTCAAGCGCTACCACCTAGCCAAGGTGTGGCGCGGCGAGAACACCCAGCGCGGCCGTTACCGCGAGTTCGTGCAGTGCGATTTCGATATCGTGGGCAGCGACAGCGCGGCCGCCGACTTCGAGATATTGTCCATCATGCGCGGCGCCATGGCCGCCCTGGGCGTGAGCGACACGACCATACATATGAATAACCGCGCCGTCTTCAACCGCTTCCTGGCCCGCCTGGGCCTTGGCGAGCGATCGGTGGAGATACTGCGCATCGTGGATAAGCTCGCCAAGATAGGCGCGGACGATACCCGGGCTCAGCTTGCGGCCATAGCCGGCGACGCTGCCGCGGGCCAGCTCATGGACTACATACGCAAGGACGGGGACTTCGATACGACCCTCGCCCGCATTACGGAGCTGGCCGGGGGGCCTGGCCCCGATACAGCAAGGCTCAAGGCCATACGGGCGATGGCGGAGGCCTGCGGCATAGCCGAAGCCATCGTCCTGTCGCCCAATATCACCCGCGGCCTAGACTACTACACCGGCATAGTCTTCGAGACTTTCCTGAACGAATTGCCGGAAATCGGCTCCGTGTGCTCCGGCGGGCGCTACAACGACCTCGCCTCGCTCTACACCAAGCAGAAGCTGCCCGGCGTGGGCGCGTCCGTGGGCATGGACAGGCTGCTCGCCGGCATCGAGGCACTGGGCAGGAATGCCAGGAGGGGCAGCTATACGAAGCTTTTCATCCTGAACCTCGATGAGTCCCTCGAGCCCGAGTACCAGGCCGCCGCCGCCGGCCTGCGCGCCGCGGGCATAAGCGCCGAGCTCTACCTCGAGCAGCGCAAGTTGGGCCAGCAGTACGCCTACGCGGAAAAAAAGGGCATACCCTACGCGCTCGTGCGCGGCGCCGAGGAAAAGGCCCGCGGCGTATGGCTGCTGCGCGACATGGCCACGAGGGAGAATACCGAATACCTATCCGTGGAAGCGCTCGTCTCCGCCCTCAAAGCCGCGCCGGGCGGAAGCGCCTGAAGCCGCCATGCTCCCCGCCTCCCG
>JBGSKZ010000078.1:0-11633 GCA_041741035.1 Treponematales bacterium | reverse complement strand
CCCTGGTACGCGCCTCGCCTCGAAGCTTTGGGCTTTTACGTATTCCCTAAGCCCGAACCCCTGCCTCCCTTCAGCGTGCAGGACCTGAACGCCAAGGCCGTTGGCGTGGACAAGCTCGCGGGCAAGGTGGTACTCCTCAATTTTTGGGCGACCTGGTGCCCTCCCTGCCGCGCAGAAATGCCCTCGATAGAAGTGCTCTACAAGAAGACCCGTGACCTGGCCTTCGACGTGATGGCCGTTAGCGTCGCCGAGACGAAGAAGACCGTTACCGACTTCATCAAGAATAATCCCCAGTATAGTTTCCCCATGTACCTGGACGAAAGCGGCGCGGCCTCCGCCCCCTTCGCGGGCAGGGGCATTCCTACGACCTTCATACTCGATAAGCAGGGACGCGCCATAGCCGGCCTCGTCGGATCCCGCATGTACGACGGCCCCGAGGTGCTAAGCCTATTTAAGGAGCTCGCGGAGCGCCTGCAGTGAGCCAGGTATCCGTTTTCGTCGCCTTCGGGGCGGGCCTGCTCTCCTTTCTTTCCCCCTGCGTGCTGCCGCTTATACCCGGCTATCTTTCCTTCATAAGCGGCAAGAGCGCTGGCGAGCTCAGGGACGGGAGCGCCCGCGCCAGCGTATTCTTCCGCACCCTGTTCTTCGTACTGGGCTTCAGCGCGGTGTTCGTCGCGCTAGGGCTGATTTTCTCGGGCGGGGGCATGCTCTTCGCCGGCAAGGCCGCCCGCTGGGTAAGCGTAGCGGCGGGCTCGGTCATAGCGCTTTTCGGCCTCAACATGATCTTCGACTTCATTAAGGTATTTAACCGGGAAGCCCGCGCCCAGCTCAGCGCAAGGCCGGCCGGCGCGGCGGGATCCTTTCTCGTGGGCATGGCCTTCGGCGCCGGCTGGACTCCCTGCATAGGCCCCATACTGGCTTCCATACTCATCGTGGCCGCCCGCAGCGGCAAGGCGGCCGAAGCCATCGTCCTACTCTCGAGCTATTCGCTGGGCCTGGCCCTGCCCTTCCTGCTGGCGGGACTCTTCTTCGAGCGCCTTACGCCTCTTATGGCCTGGTTCAAGAAACGCGGCAGGGAGCTGCGCATAGCCTCCGGCCTGCTCCTGGTAGCGCTGGGACTGGCCATGGCCCTTGGCCGGCTTACGGCGCTCAACGGCCTCTTCGCCCGCTGGGGCATGCGGCTGGCCTCCTTCGCTTCGGCGAATCCGGCGGGCGCGGCCGCCGCTGGCGCTACGCTGTGGTTGCTCGCGGCCTCGCTTCTTGCCCTCGTAGCCCTCTGGCGAAGGAAGCCGCTGAGGCGGCCCTGGCGACTTGCCCTCATGGCGGGCTGCGTGCTTATGGCCGTCCTCGAGGCGTTAGGCATAAGCGCGAGCGTGGCGAGCATGGCCTCGTGGCTCTTGTTTCAGGGTATTTAAGCTGAGGGTCGGCGCTGCGTATGTTTTCTTAGGCTTCCGGAGCTTACTTAGTTCCCCTAAGCTTATGGCTGCCTTTACGCAGGCGGGTAGCAAGAGCCGCTACATAGGCGATTCAGGTTGAAGCGATTGCCGGGTCAAAATTCCTATATTTCCTTAATATTTTCATTGCCATATACGTGATTATTTTACTCGGCTTACCGGCTTCTTCCATTTTAAAATATTCGTTTCCCGGATAGCCTGTTTGAATTTTCCATTTATAGTCTTTGCCACACTTACTCTCAATGATATCAAGTATCTCGTTCATTCGATTATCATACTTTACGTCACAATCCACGAATGCGTTTAATGCCCGTAGAGTCGTATACTTCCATCGAAACGGATAGGTCATCATCAACATTTTTTTATCTACTACTTCATTATTTGAACTAGATCTATATAGTTTGTGGAGTAATAAGAACTCTATAATGTTCTCTTTTGATTGCAAAACTTCTTTAATTCTATAGGAATGCTTGGCAGAAATGTATGTTTGATATGCTTCTAGTACGCATATCGATGTGTGAAATGAGCTATGGACTGCTCCTTTTTGATTAAAATTGCAATTATAGCCACCGTCGTCCATTCTCTGCTTCAATAGATAATCGATGATCCTCTCTATGATTTTTACCTCTGCTTGATAGTAAATCGCGTAATTTAAATACATTGCCGTAACGCAGGTATCGCTTACATCCATAGTAACCGACGGATTTATTCCTCCATCGCTAGCTATTTCCTCGCTGCCTATCGTATTGATTTCCTTCTGAAGCAGCCTGTCGGTCGGAGGATATTCAAGATTCCTCAATTCCAAGATAGTGTAGTGAGAGCAAATCCACTTAGGCTGATAAAACCTATTCCCCCAACTTCCGTCAGGTTTTCTGTTCTTAATATATTCGAAACACCATCCCGTTTTGCCGATTTTACGATGTTTACTTTCATTCTTGTGATCGAACAAATCTCTGTCTACTAAATAATCTAATGAAGGATCACCACTTCTTAGCCAATCTATTGTATTCAACTTTTACCTCCAGCGCCGAAGGCGTCGACTAATTCGTTTTAGGCGGTCCCTACGCGGAAAGAGCGGCGAAAGCGATGCCTGCGGGCGCGCTCCACCCATACCACAGCCAAGGCTATGGCCAGGCGCGGCACGAGGAGCCAAAAGAACGAAAGGCCCAATATCATGGCCAGCGCGCTGTCCTCGAGCAAGCCGTGGCATAGGGCCGCGTGGTGGTTGAATAGATCCGCTTCCTGCTTCTTCATGGCGCCGTCCTTGATGCGCGCGTCCATGAGCTTACAGGCCGCCTTATAGTCGCTGATAGCCGCCAGCATCCAGGGCAGGCCTTCGCGGGAGGGCAGGCCGAAAATCTTCAGGAACGGCGCGACGACGCGGGAGAGGTAGGAGACGATGCCGAATTCCTCAAGCAGCGCCCGCATGACCCGCAGGAGCGTAAGCAGTATGGCCATAACCCCTATAATGAGGCCGGTTTGGGCCATCCAAGCCCGGGCGAAATCGACGAGGGGGAGCGCCAGGTCTATGGCCGGCAGGACGGCGGCGCCCATTTCGGCCGGCAGTACCGCATTCATGAGCCAGCCCGCCGCTATCGCCCAGCCTATGCGCATGAGCAGCATCTTCGTTGCCGCGGAACCGGTCCGCTTCATGAGAGCCGATTCATAGGCCAGATTGTGCGCCAGAAGGCACATAAGGGCGATGATGGTCGTATCGCGTATGCCGAGGCCAAGGGCGGCCAGTCCGCCGAGGGCGGCGTAAAAATTGAAGAATATGGATAGCCCGAATATAAAGAGCGCTTCGCCGGGGAGGCCAATCAGCGCCGCCACCGGATCGACGAGACCCGTAAGCTGCTCGACGAGCCCGCTGAGTCGGCCGAAGCTGATGAGCGCATGGGCGCTGAAGGCCGATATGGCCAGAAGCAGGGCGCCGGCCAGGCCTTTGCCCGCCCCGCGGCCTATGCTCTTGAATACCCGTGAAGGCTGATCGCTCGATTCATTCATAGCCGGGGCATTGTGGCCGCAAGGCTCTCCGCTGTCAAGCGCGGCCTCAGCCGAGCTGCAAAAGCATGCCTTCGCGGGATACATCCACAGTCATGGCGGTCTTGCCGCGCAACTTGCCCTGGTAAAAAAGCTCCAGCTCCTGCAGTTCCGTATCCGTCCTGTTCGGGTCGTGGTGGAAAAGCAATAAGCGCTTCGCTCCGGCCCTGTTGGCGGCGTTTATCGCGTACTCATAGGATGAATGCCCCCAGCCCTGCTTGCCTGCCTTATATTCCTTAGCCGTATACTGGGTATCGTGTATAAGCAGGTCGGCGTCTTTATAGAATGCTTCGATACGCGCGTTCTCCTCGCGGGCGGCCTTATCGCCTTCTTCAGCCACGGCCGCGTCGTAATCGGGGTCGGCGGGATCGGTGGGGAAGAGATTGATGAAGGGCTCGTGGTCATACGCGGTTACGAAGGCCTTGCCCTCGTACTCCACGCGGTAGCCGAGGCAGAGCACGGGATGGTTAAGGTACTTAGTCCTGATGATTATGCCGTCGCCGAGATCCAATTCGGTCTCTTTCAGGCTTTCATAGCGTATCTTGGCCGCCAGCTCGTCCTGTCTCACGGGCCAATAGCGGTAGGACAGCTGCGCCCCTATGATCTGCTCCAGGGTCTCGTCCTCGAAATTCACCGGGCCCCGTATGCAGAGCTTGGTCCCGGGCACATAAATAGGCGTGAACATGGGAAAGCCCATAATATGGTCCCAATGGGTGTGGGTGATAAAGACATCCGCGCTTATGGGGCCGTTCTTGAGCTCATTGCGCACGAGCCAATCGCCGAGCCCCCGAATGCCCGAGCCGGCGTCTATGATGATAATGCGGGAACCGCAGCGTATCTCGAGGCAGGAGGTATTGCCCCCGAACACCACCGTGTCGGGGCCGGGCACGGGCATAGAGCCCCGATCGCCCCAGATGCGCACGCTAAACATATCGGCCGCCTTTCTTTCGCCAGCCCTGAGGCCTAATTGCGTATCTTCAGGAACACAGAGGCTTTTTCTATCTCGGCCGTAACGGCCGCGTCTATATCCTCAAGCCAGACTTTGGGCACCCCCAGGCGCTCAAAGAGCTCGGGCGGCAGCTTTTCGGGATAGAGGCAACCCGAGAAGCCTATGCTTTCGCGGTTCGCGTAATAGTCGGCCACGATCACCGCCATGACTATATCCTCGTTCTTGCCCTCGTAGAGATGGAGAGAATGGTGGAAGCGTATCGCGTCGGCTATGGGCCCGTCCAAATGCCAGGCATCGGCTATCATGGCCCCGGTCTCGGCGTGGTCCAAATCTATGGACCTGCGCTCGGCGAGGTACAGGGGTATGCGCTCCCGGTCGGCGAGGCCCATGGAACGCACGTATTCGTCCGACAGCACGTTATTCATAGGTATCTTGCCTATGTCATGGAGCAGCCCCGCGGCGAAGAACTCGTCGAGCCTTTGGGCCTCTACGCCTTTCTTCTTGGCTATGAGCTTGGCCACGACGCCAACGCAGAGAGAGTGGCGCCAGAAGCCTTCCATGTTAAGCGCGCGGAAGCCCGCCTTGTCCGCGAAACGGTCTAAAACCGCCGTGCTCAGCGCCAGGTTCTTAACGGTATTGACGCCCAGCATGATGATGGCGCGCACCAGGCTCGTCACCTGGTTCTGCAGCCCATAATAGGCCGAGTTGATGAGCTTGAGCACCTTGCCCATGAGCACGGGGTCGAGGGAAATAACGCGGTCGAGGTCCACCGGACTCGTTTTCGGGCTATTGCATACCTCAAGCACCTTGGATACGGTCGTGGGAAGGCTGGGCATGGTGCCTATATAGTCTTTTACCTTGCGTATACTGTCACTGCTTCCCATGAATCTTCTCCTGGCGCATGAACGTTATGAGTTTGGCAAGCCGCGGCGACACGGGCACGCCGTATATTTCGCTGGGTATGCCGTCGGTCTGCTTATTCGCGCTGGAGAATTCTATGAGGCCGTCCAGCTTCGCCTCGATGCCGCTTTCGGCCATCGCCTTCTGCTTTTCGCCGGGAAGGCTTTTGCTTAGATCCTTCAGGTAGACGAAGAGCTTAGCCGCTTCCGGCCCGAATGGATCAATGTATTTATCTTCGCGGGGCCCTGCGGGGGGCTTAGCCTGTTCTTCCTCGGGCTCAGGCTGATACTCGCGCTCCGGAGGGGCTTCAGGCTCCAGCCCCTCGATCCCTTCGGAATCCTCGATCCCTTCGGAATCCTCGATCCCTTCGGAATCCTCGATCCCTTCGGGATCGGACCATATATCCTCGTCGTCGAAACCCATTTCCTCTACATATTCAGGCGCTTCCTCTTCGGCCAGCTCGTCGCCGGGGAGCTCCTCGAGCGCCTCGGGCTCGGCATCAGGTTCCGGCTCGAGCTCGGTATCAGGCTCAGGCTCGGGCGCTTCCCCGTCGGCCGGCTGCTCGGCATCGAGGGCTTCTTCCGCCTCGCTAGCCTCGTCGGCCAGTGTCTCGTCGGCCAGTGCCTCGTCGGCTAACGTTTCCTCGGGGCCTTCGTCCGAGGCCGGCTCCGGCTCGAAAGGTACCTCGGGTTCCGGCTGGGAAAGCGTTAAAGGCTCAAGCGGGGGGAGCCTATCCTTCTTTGGCTTGGGCTTCCGCTCCGGATATGGAGGATAAGGCGGGTAAGGCGGAAAGGAAGGAGGCGGCAGCTGCTGGGGCATCTGTTGCGGCATCTGAGGAGGTAGCTGCTGCGGCATTTGCTGCGGCATTTGTTGCGGCGGCAGTTGCTGCTGCGGCGCCGGCAAGGGCTGTTGCGGAAAGGGATGTTGCGGAAATGGCTGTTGCTGTAGGGGCTGTTGAGGCTGCTGCTGTGCTTGGGGCTGCGCTTGCGGAGCCTGGGGCTCCTGGGCTCCAGCCTGCGGCCGCGCGGCCTCACTGTCCTGCCCGGGCTTGCCCCCGTCGCCCGAAGCGCCGCCGCCCGGCGCGTCGCCATAGAGATCCTCGCCAACGAGCAGCTCGTCCAATTCCGGGCGCTCGTCCTCTTCCTCATCGAAGAAGTCTTCGGGAAGCTCGTCGTTATCGAGCGGCTCTTCCCGCTCGTCGAGGAAGAGTATCTCCTCCTGCTCGTCCACCGCTATGGCCTCGGGCGACATCAGGTTGAGCAGGGCTTCGGTTTCGGCGTCCAGGCCATGGTCCTCGGCCCCTCCGTCCCGCGCCGCGCTTCCGCGTAGGGACTCGCGCAGCACCGCGATATTCCGCTCCCAGGCGTCGTGCATATCGTTGGAATACGCCTTTACCGCCTGCTCGTAGGTATGGATGGAATCCTCAAGGCCGTCTATATCCTCGCTGCGGCCTCGCGCGCCGCGCAGATTCACGAGCTTTCCGGCCAATTCCACCGCGGATTGCTTGTCGCCCATGGACTGATAGGCCACGGACAGCTCAAGCATGGCCTCGGCGTCTTCCGGCCTGTCCTGCAGCACTTCCTTGAGTATCTGCGCGGCATGGGCCCAGTCTCCTTTATCGCCGTAGGCGCGCGCGAGCTCTATGCGGGCCAGGTGGTCCTTGGGCCGGGACACGAGGTAGCTCTCAAGCTCGGTGATGGCCGCGTCGAATTCGCCACTTTCGCGATGCATGCGCGCGAGCTCCACCCGGAAGCCCACCTGCTTGGGATCAAGGCGCACGAGCTTGCGGTACACGTCCCTGGCCTTTTCGCCGCGGCCGGTGGCCTGCAGCAGGGCGCCATAGAGCTTGAGCGCCTCGATATTGTTAGGCGAACGCCGTAGCACGTCGCTTACCGTGCTCATGGCCTGGTCCAGATGTCCAAGCACGCGATAGAGCTTGGCCAGCTGCACGCGCAGCCCGTCGTTATCGGGCATAAGCTCCACCAGGGCCTTTATCTCGTCGACGGCCTCCGCGTAGCGGCCGGTTTTTTCCAGTACGTCCTGTATGTTTACCGCCGCGCCGAGGAAGCTCGGGTCGGCCTCGAGGGCCTTGCGGAACCAGCGTATGGCCTCGTCGGGCTGCCCTTCCTCGGCGTAGGAAAGGCCTATGCCGTTGCGGGCGGGCGCGTTGAGGGGGTCGATGGCTATGACCTGGGAGAAGAGGTCGATGGCGCGCTTATGCTCGCCCTGCTTGGCGAGGCAGCTGCCATAGCGCACCATGGCCTCTATCCAGCCGGGGCGGCCCTTCACCGCCGCGTCGTACTCGCGCAGCGCGTCGTCGCTCTTGCCGAGCGCTTCGTAGGCCACGCCGAGATTGTAGTGGAAAGATGGGTAATTCGGGTCCACCACGAGGCCGCGCCAGAATATCTGGACGGCCTTGGCGGGATCTCCCATGGCTAAATAGGTATTGCCCAGATTGTTGTAGGCTATGACATGGTGGCTATCCAGCTCTATGGCCTTGGAAAAAGCCATCTCCGCGGCGCGCAGGCCGTTCAGCGCCTTATGGGCGTTGCCGAGGTTGAACATGAGCTCGGCGTCCCCCGGCTCGTAGTCGATGGCGTGCTCGAGGGCGGAAAGCGCGTCCGAGGGCTTGCCCAGGCGCAGGTAGGCCAGGGCCATGCCCTCGAGGGCCCGCACGTCCTTGGCGTTAGCCTCAACGGAGCTGGAGAACGCGGCGAGGGCGTCCTGCGGCCTGTCGCTGCGCAGGTACACCGTTCCCAGTATCAGGCGGGCGTCGCGGCTCGTGGGCTCTTCGAGGAGGACCTTCCTCGCGTAGCGCTCGGCGGTATCGAAGTCCCTGAGCTGGAGGGCGTTACGGGCCCGCGCGAGGGCGTCTGACTGCGTGCTGCGTTCGTTCATTGCGATACCCTCGATGGTCGGGCGCTCGCTTCTCGGGAGAATTCGCCCACATGGGGCGGCGAAGCGCCGTCATAGGCGGCCACGGCTACGAAATACAAGGCGCCGTTGCGTAAGCCCCTGAGCGTGAAGCTCGTGCTGTCCCGGCCAGGCACCCAAATGGGGCTGGGGCCCTGCAGCGCGCCTTCGCCGAAATATTCCCTTGAAGCGTGGCCATAGTATAGCACATAGCCTTGGAGGTCGGCCTCCACCACCGGCGACCAATCGACCCGTATGCCGCCGTCCACCGGGCTGAGCAATACCTTGGCCGGAGGGGGCGGAGGCAGGTCTGGTTCGTAGCGTATGCGGATGGCGGAGACGCGCGGGCTGCGTTCGCCCGAGGCGTCGGGGTAGAGCTCCATGCGCAGCTGGATGTATCTGCCGCGCGGAGCCTTGCCGTCCAGCCCCCGAAGCTCGCCGCCCGGCTTGAAGGCCTGCCAGGCGGGGTCCTCGTCCCGCCACGCGGCGGAGCTGTCGGCCGCGCGGAAAGACCAATGGATAGCGGCCTCGCCGGGCTCTACGGCCTGGCTGTCTATGCGCGCTATGACTGAATTGGCCGCGCCGAGGTCAAAGACGGGAGACAGGGCGCGGCCTCCCGACGCCTCGTAACGGGCCAGCTTCGGCTGCTCGATCCAGCCCTCGCTCAGCCTGAACTCGTCAAGGAAGCCCGTGTAATTGGGAGCCAATTCCAGCCTGCCCGCGGAACCGGGCAGCGGCAGGAATACGGTACCGCCCTGGCGCCCGGTGGCGGTCGTATAGGCGACGGCTTCAGGCTTTCCGTCCATGAGGTATTCCAAAAGGCCGGTGGCGGAATCGTAGCGGAGCAGATGGTGGGCCCAGCGCCCCGGCACCAGAAGCGAGCTGCCCTGGAGGCTGAAGGCCGTTCCCTTGCCCGCCGGATTCGCGAAGAAATTCAGGAAGCCGAAACTCAGGCGATTGCGTTGCACGAGGGCGGTAAGCTGTTGGGCAAGCATGGCTTTGCCCGAAAGCTGCGACGATTTCCACAAAAGGATGATCTCGCCGTTCTCCGCCTTGGTGGGGCGCAGCCAGAATTCCAGGCTGAAATCCCCGCCGAGCTGGCCGGGCTTGAGCAGCTCGCTGCGGACGGGGCTGAGGGTAAGCTTGGTGCTCGGGGCGCGGAAGACGCCGGAGGCTTTCCCGAAGCGGGCTTCCTCCGCGCTCGAGGCGCGATAGGGGCCTTCGGCCTTCACCGTCCAGCGGGAGGCCTCGTCCTCGGGCAGCGCGCCATCGAAGGACAGATACAGGTCTGGAACGACGGAGGCCTCGGGGGCGGACCCGCTGGCCGCGAAACCCGGATCCAGGGTAAGGTCCAGCCCGCCCGCCGCTCCGGGCAGGGTAACGACCCCGCTCAAGCGCCACTGTTCGGGCGAGGAGGGGGACAGGCTCGAGGCGTCTATGGACAGCTCGCGCGTAGCTAGGGCTTGCGCGCAAAGGGCGGGGCCCCGGGCCAGGCCGAGGGCCAGGGCCGCGCCGAGGCTGGCTATTCGCAGAGCCTTCGATGAAAAAACCGACGATGTCATGGCGCAAAGCCCCTTCGGTAAAATATAGTGCAGCCTCGACTGACTGACTTTCAGACAAGTCTTGTATATCTTATTATCGAACATTATGGACGACAACAACAGTACGGCTTCCTTAAGTCCGCGAGAAAGCGCTAAAAAAGCCCCTCAAAGCCCCGGCGTGTACATTTGGCGCTCCGTGGATGGCGTCCCCCTGTATATAGGCAAGGCCAAATCGCTAAAAGACCGGCTATCGTCCTATTTTACGGGAAAACGGGACGCTAAGACCAGGCTCCTCGTCGCGAAGGCCGCGAGCCTCGAATGGATACTCACGGGCAGCGAATATGACGCCCTACTCCTGGAAAACAACCTGATCAAGCGGCATGAGCCCCGCTACAACGTCAACTTAAAAGACGGCAAGACCTATCCGTCCATACGCATAAGCAACGAGGAATTCCCCCGGGTATTCAGGACGAGGCGCATCGTCGACGACGGCAGCCGCTATTTCGGCCCCTATCCGAGCGCGGACATCATAGACCGCTACCTGGACCTCATACGCAGGCTCTTCCCGCTGCGCCGCTGCAAGGTCATGCGCAAGCGCGAAACGCCCTGCATGTATTACCACATAGGTCGCTGCTCGGCGCCTTGCGCGGGCAAGACGAATCGCGGGGAGTACATGGAGCAGGTGGAGCGCGTAGCCGCCCTGCTCGCGGGCGAAAGCGAAATCCTGCTTGGCAGGCTCAGGAACGACATGGCTGAGGCCTCCCTGGCCATGGAATTCGAGAAGGCGGCCGCCCTGCGCGACACGATAGCGGCTATCGAGGCGTTCAAGGGCGATACGGGCACCGTGGACTTCGCCCAGGGCGACCGCGATTACGTGGCCTGGCACGCCGACGGCAGCCTCATCAGCTTCGTCGTGTTCCAGACCAGGGGCGGTAAGCTCGTGGGGAGGGACCTCTTCCGCGAGCGAAGCTTCGGTACCGAGGCGGAAGCGGCCTCGGAATTCCTTACGAGTTACTATGACGAGCGCCGCCTCCCTCCCCCGGAGCTTTACCTGCGCGACCCCGCTGGCCAGGAATTG
Source organism: Treponematales bacterium (assembly GCA_041741035.1). Taxonomy (GTDB): domain Bacteria; phylum Spirochaetota; class Spirochaetia; order Treponematales; family UBA12059; genus UBA5200. The sequence goes on along the minus strand of JBGSKZ010000078.1, from coordinate 758 downwards.
GCCGCGGACTACCTGCGAACGAAGCTGGGGGCGAGTTTCAGCCTGAACAGCCCCGCTGAGCGCAGGCACGAGGCGGCCATGGCCATGGCCTATCACAACGCGCGCGAGGACATAGTCAAGCGCCGGAGGGAGGCGGGCGACCTCGAGGCGCTCGAGCACCTGAGGAAGGCGCTGGGCCTCGAGTCCCTGCCCGAGCTCATCCACGGCTTCGATATAGCCCAGCTCTCGGGCAAGCATACCGTGGCGAGCCTCGTGGCCTTCCGCAACGGCGCGCCGGAGAAGAAATCCTACCGCATATTCAAGATACGGAGCCTCGAGGGAGGCATAGACGATTTCGGCGCTATGCGCGAGGCGGTGGCCAGGCATTTTACGCGCCTTGCCAACGACGAGGGCGAGCTTCCCGACCTGCTGCTGATAGACGGCGGCAGGGGCCAGGTAAGCGCGGCGCAGGGCATAATCGAGGCCTTGGGCATAGACTTGCCGGTCGTGGGCCTGGCCAAGGAAAACGAGGAGCTGTGGCCGACGGGTTCGCGCGCGCCCGTGGTGCTTCCCAAAGACTCGCCGGGCCTGCGCCTCGTCGTGGCGGTGCGCGACGAAGCCCACCGCTTCGCCACCGGCATGAACCAGAAGCTGCGGGGCAAGGCCTTAGGCTTCCCCATACTCGAGGCGGTGAAGGGCGTGGGGCCGGGCAAGGCGCGAAAAATCATGGACGCCTTCGGCTCGCTCAGGGCCGTGGCCGAGGCCGAGCCCGCCTATCT
>JBGSKZ010000077.1:0-4216 GCA_041741035.1 Treponematales bacterium | reverse complement strand
CGAACGGTTCTCCGCTACCCCCTCGTCGTCGTCCATGACGTACCGGCTCGATACGCCGCGCCGGCCGACGAATAGCTGCGCGTCCGTGCGCAGCTTAGTAACTTATAAGCCTAAACCTTTCATGGCTCCGGCCACGTCTTTTAAGCCGGAACCGGTAATCATGACGACGATGGCGGCATCCCTGGGCAGTTCCGGCATGGCCTTCTTAAAGCCGGCCCAGGCCGCGCTGGAACTGGGCTCCGCGAAGAGCCCCGAACCGGCCGCCAACTCTTTTTGCGCTTGGAAAATTTCCGCGTCCGATACGACGATGGCGCGGCCCGCGTATTTTTTGAGCTTGCTAAGGGCGTGGGCGCCGTTTCTGGGCACGTCCACCGATATGGAATCGGCCGCCGTGTCGCTGGCCACGGGCTTGCCGAAGCCTCCCGCGGCGAAGGCGCGCGCTATGGCGCTTGAGCCCTCCGCCTGGCATGCCCATATCGTTGGTACCTTGGCGATGCGGCCCAAGCGCACCAGGTCTTCAAAGCCTTTGTACACGCCCGCCAGGATAACGCCGTCGCCTACGGGCACGAAGACGTGGTCGGGAACTTTGCCCCCCATATCGCCCACGATCTCGAAGGATACCGTCTTCTTCCCTTCTATAGTAAGGGGATTGTAGGCGGTATTGCGCGAGAGGGTGCCGGTGGCCTTGCTATAGGCGAGCGACTGCTCGAACGCGAGGTCGTACGTGCCGTCCACTTCCTTGAGCTCGGCCCCGTACTGGAGTACCTGGACGCGTTTGGCCACGGGAGCTTTTTTGGGCAGGAAGACCGTGATCTTGAGCCCGGCTGCCGCCCCTATTGCGGACATGCTGGACGCCGCGTTGCCGGTGCTGGCTAAGGCTATCTCGCGTATGCCGCGTTCCGTGGCGAAGGCGGCTACGAGATAGGAGGCGCGATCCTTAAACGAGCCCGAAGGCTCGCAGGTATCGTCCTTCAGATAGAGGAAGGGAAAGCCGGTGGACGCGCGCAGCCGGGCGGGCTCCCAGAGCGGGGTATTGCCCACGGGCACGGGAGGGAAATGCTCCGCGGCAACGGGCAGGGGTATGCTCCCGGCCGCGCCTTCGTACGCGCCTTCCCAGCGGCACTCGAGCACCCCGGCCAGGGGCTGGTCCTCTTGTTGCCCGGCGGCGCAGCGCTCGCAGAGATAGCGGCCGGGCTCTATGGCGTAGCGCGCCCCGCAGGCGGGGCACTCGTAATGCCAGGCGTTCATCAGAGGCCGGCCTCGTCCATGGCGTAGGGCAGGGCCGCGTAGAAGGCGGCCGCCTTCCACAGGTCGTCCACGCGGGTGATCTCGTTGGGGGCGTGCGCCTGATTCTCGTCCCCGGGGCCGAAGCCTATGCTGGGTATGCCGTGGCGGCCGGCTACGGCCACCGCGTTGGTGGAGAAGGTCCACTTGTCCACGACGGGAGCCATGGAGAATGCGGCTTCGTGGGCGGCCACGCCGGCCTTCACGAAGGGGTGGTCGGCGGGGAACTTCCAGGTGGGGAAATAGAGTTCCTGGCGGTAGTCCTTGCCGGTCCAGCTGGGTATGGCGTACTCAGGCATGCTAACTTCCACGGCGTCGACGCCGGAGGCCAGGATGGCGTCCTTCACCTGCTTGATGGCCGTATCGGCGGTCTCGCCCCAGGTGAGGCGGCGGTCAAGGTAGAGCATGGCCTCGTCGGGCACCGCGCACTGGCTGGGGCCGTGCACGTTTATCTGGGATACCACGACGGTGCCCTTGCCAAGGAATTTATCGTCGTCGGGCTTGAGCGCGTCGTTCAAGGCCTCTATGGCCAGGGCCGCGCGGGCGGCTTTGTAGGCGGCAGACACGCCGCGCTCGGGGGCCGAACCGTGGCAGGATACGCCCTTGATGCGCACTTCCATCTCTATGCGCCCGCGGTGGCCGCGATAGAGGCGGAGCGAGGTGGGCTCGGTGGATACGAAGAAGTCGGGCTTGAAGCCTTCTTCCTCTATGAGGTACTTCCAGCATATGCCGTCGCAGTCTTCCTCTATGATCGAGAAGACGAACCATACGGAGTACTGGCCCTTGTAGCCCATTTCCTTGAGTATGCGTCCGGCGCTTATCATGGAGGCGGCGCCGCCGGTCTGGTCGCTGGTGCCGCGGCCGTGCACGAAGCCGTTCTCTATGTCGCCGGAGAAGGGGTCCTTCTTCCACTGAGAGCGGTCGCCTATGCCTACGGTGTCAATGTGCGCGTCTATGGCGAGTATCTTGGGGCCGTTGCCCACGCGCGCTAAGAGGTTGCCAAGGCCGTCTATGCGTACCTCGTCGAAGCCTACCTTTTCGCACATGTCCTTGAGGAAGAGGATGCGTTCCTTTTCCTTGTTGCTCATGGCCGGTACCTTGATAATGTCGGACAGGTTCTTAGCCGTCCAGTCTTTGAGGGCCTCGGCCCTCGCCTTGATGTCCTTGCCGTTGTTCATGCTCATTTCCTTTCCTCCATGCGCTTCCATAATCGTAACGTTTGCTCTCGGCCCTTCGCCATGGCCGCCGCGTAATCGAACTGTGCTTTTCTGTCCTCTATGACGAATTTTCCCGCCGCCATGGTGCTTTTCACCATGGCGCTGTTCATGCCGAACGCGGCGTGCCCGGCCACGTTGCCGTCAAGGAGCGGGGTGGGCGGTTCATAATCCCAGAAAGCCAAGTCCGCCTCGTAGCCCGCCTCTATCCTGCCGAAGCGCTTGCCGGGGAAATAGCGTTCCAGGAGCCTGTTGCCATTCTGCAGCATGGCCAGGAAGGCGTCCATCCATAGGCTGCCGCCGGCGTCATGGTGCTTGAAGAAGGCGAAGCAGGCGGAGGCCAGCATGTCTGAGCCTATGCCGTCCGTGCCCAGCACCGCGTTCTTGTACAAAGGCAGCTGCTGGTTGTAGCCCACGTTGTTGTTCATGTTCGACTGGGCGTTGTGGGCCAGGAAGGAGTCGCGTTCGTTAACGAGCTGTATTTCCTCGGGCGTCAGGTACAGGCCGTGGCCCAGTATGGTCTTGGCGTCTAGGAGCCCCTCGTCGTCCAGGCGCCTGCAAATATCCTTGCCGTGCTCGTGGCGGCTGTGCACCGCGTCGAACTTGTCCTCGGCCACGTGTATGTGCAGGCCGCGCTTGCTTTCGCGTACCGCCTCGGCCAAGCCTTTCAGGGTATCGTCGCCCACGGTGAAAGGCGCATGCGCGCCTATGGCCGCTTCCACGAGCACGTCCTTGCCCGAGGCCCTTTGCGCGTCCACGGCCTTAGACCAGCGGAGGTTCTCGGCAACGCCTGCTCTTGCGCCGTCCATGCCGTTACGGTCGGTGGCCTCGTAACAGAGGATGCCGCGGAGGCCTACGGCCTCAAAGCCTTCGGAAAGTACCTCGAGCGAGCCGTCTATGAACTCAGGGCTCGCGTGGTGGTCCACAACCGACGTGACCCCCCAACGCACGGCCTCCGCGGCTCCCGCGTAGCCTGAGGCGCGGGTTATGCCCTCGTCCAGAGCGCGGTCGAGGCGCCACCACAGGTTCTTGAGCTGCTGGGCGAAGTCCTTGCTTGGGGCCACGCTCGCCATGAGGCCGCGAGCGAGCGCCGAATAGAAATGGTTATGGGAGCATACCAGGCCCGGGCTCACGAAGCCGCCCGGGGAGCGGCGCTCGGCCTTGGGGTAAACCGCGGCCAGGCCAGGCCCTACGGCGGCTATCTTCGAGCCTTCCACCGCTATATCGGTGGGCCCGCTTACCGAACCGGGACTGAAATGCAGGAGGCATACGTTCTCAAAGACTATCATGGTCGGCCTCCGGGTATGAGATAGCCGTGGCTATCGCGCAAGGCGCGAGCTAAGGTTATGAGGGCGGCATTGTCGGCCGTGGCCGTCCTGGTCCATTCGGCAAAGGGCAGGACTTCCACGCCGCCTGCCTCACCCGCGGCGCTCCGTAAGAGAAGGCTTGGGCTGCTCGAATCGCCCATGAAGGCGAAACCGGCGTTCTTGCTGGCGCGGAGGCTCGCCTCGTCGCTAAAGAGCGTGGGCTTGCCCCGGTAGGGCTCGCCTTCATAGGGGCAGAAGAAGCCGCAGTTGCCGCACTCGTTGCACAGGTCGTCCACATGGAGTATCTGTATGGCTTGTTTGTAGGGCCCGCCCGCGGGCGTGGCCACCGGCAGGGCCATATTCGCGCGGTTGGGGCATACCTCCACGCAGCGGAGGCAGGCCGAGCCGCAG
>JBGSKZ010000076.1:0-3923 GCA_041741035.1 Treponematales bacterium | reverse complement strand
GGGCCGCTGGCTGGCCGCGAGCCTCTACGGCATGGCTCTGTCCCTAGTCGGCGATGGCGGCTTAGGCCGCGGCGAGCGCGAGGCCTTGATCGAATCGGCGCTTAGCTTCGGGATGGGCGCCCTCCACGAGCTGCGCGCCCGCGGATCGAAAAGATCGTAAGGAGTAGTAAATGATAGAAACCGTACAGAAAATCCTGCCGCTTACGGGCTTGCTCGCGTTGCTTGCCCTCGTTTTCGCTATGGCTTCCTGCGCGAGCATGGAGAAGGAGGCCCTGCGTTACGTGGCCGCCGCGCGCTCGGCGCCGCCGGCTTTTTCCTCTTCGGAGGAAACGAGCACGCCGCTTGGCGATAGCCTTTGGGTAGCGAGTTCCGCCGGCCTGCCAGGCAGCGCCATACACAAAGATGAAATAGACGCTTTGCCGCCGGCGGCCAGGCGCTACTTTTACTACGCAGGTGTGGTAGGCAAAGAACGCATAGCCTCTTTTTCGGTAATCCTCATAGGCCGCATACGCAACGGCCCCGAAGAGGCGTGGATGCCGCTTACCATGCGGCAGTACAACCGCGTGGACGCGCCGGCCCGCGTGGTATACCTTGAGTCGACGAAGCCTCCAATGGCCGGCGTGGATTCCTTCGTGGATGGCTCGGGCAGGATGCAGATAAAGGTGATGAACCTTATACGCGTGGCCGATTCCAAAGGCCCGGAAATGTCCGTATCCGCGCTCGTTACCTTTTTGAACGACCTCGTGCTCTGCCCCCTGGCCTACTTTTCCCTGCCCTTACGCTGGCGGCACGTGGACGACGGGCGCGTTGAGCTTGCCTTCAGCTACGCCGGTATGGACGTGAGCGCGCTTTTGACCGTGGATGAAGAAGGGCGCCTGCTCGACTGGTCCACGAAGGACCGCTACGCGGATATCAAAGGCGTTAGCGTCAAGGATAGCTGGTCAACGCCTTTCGGGGAGTATGGCGAGCTGGCCGGCCTGCGCCTGCCAATGAAAGGCGCGGGTATCCACGATGACGACGACAAGCCCTATGTATACGTGGAGCTTGACCGCATCACCGGGCTCGCGCTGAACGCGGAAAGCCTGCCTTCCCGGCCATAAAACGTATTTTGATTTGACCTAGCCTTGAAAATGATACATGATGATGCCGCCCTCGCCGGCTCCAAGCCGGACGGGGCGGCTATTTTTTTTGTAGCCTATAGCTTAGCTTCGCGCGCCTCGCGCGGAAAGGAGGGATTATGGATAGCGACACCTTGCGCCTCACGGCGCTCTGCTCCGCGGCCGGTTGAGCCGCTAAAATGGGCCCGGAGGCCCTGGCGCAAGTTTTGCGCCCCTTAGCGAATTTCCTGCCGGCTGATCGCGCCTCGTCCCTCCTCGCGGGTATGGCGGAAGGCGACGACGCCGCGGTGTACAGGCTCAACGACGGGCAGTGCCTCATCTTCACCGTCGATTTTTTTACGCCCGTGGTGGACGATCCCTACGACTTCGGGGCTATAGCCGCGGCTAACGCTATGTCGGACGTGTACGCCACCGGAGGCGAGCCCATTTTGGCGCTCAACCTGGCGGCTTTTCCGCCGGACTTAAGCCCGGCCGTTATGGAAGCCATCTTTAGGGGCGGGGCGGAGAAGGCCTACGAAGCCAACTGCGCGCTCGCCGGCGGCCATACGATCACGGATATAGAGCCCAAGTACGGCATGGCCGTGGTGGGGCTCGCCAGGCCGGAGGACCTGCTGCTTAAGTCGGGGGCCAGGCCTGGCGACGCGCTCGTGCTGACCAAGCGCCTGGGGACGGGCGCCCTTACGACCGCGGCCAAGAACGACGCCTGCCCACCGGGCATGCTCGAGCCGGCCATAGCGTCGATGAAGCGCCTGAACCGGGATGCCCTGCGCTCGCTGCGCAGGCACGGCGCGCGGGCCTGCACCGACGTCACGGGCTTTGCCTTCGCCGGCCATGCCCTTGAGCTGGCGGACAAGGGTAGGGTGGCCTTGCGTATATACGCGGGCAGCCTGCCCTACTTGGACGGCGCGTATGACATGGTGGCCAAGGGGCAGATACCCGGCGGCGCCCTGCGCAACCGCGCGTTCTACGAGCCGAAGCTGCGCTTTGAAGATGGTTTGGACGGGACCTTAAAGGCCCTGTTCTTCATGCCCGAGACCTCGGGAGGGCTGCTGGCGGCCATACCGGCGGAAGAGGCCCAAGCCTGCCTGCGCGATATGCGCGAGCGCGGCCTGGACGCGGCCCTGGTAGGAGATGTCATTGAAGATAGTGGCGGACCGGCCATGTATGTGGCCGGCGGAAAGCGCCCGGCAGGCTAAAGGCCGCGTTCCTCAGTCATGAGGCGCGGCCTTTAGGCCCGCCGTCATGGAACAGAGAGGAACGGTTATGAAAAAGCTTTTATCGTTTTTAGGAACGCGCGCGGGCATCATCGCGACGGGCGCCGGCATAGGAGCGCTTGCCGCCCTGCTTGCCAAGTTCGGCAATCCCGCTAACATGGGTATATGCGTGGCCTGCTTCGTGCGGGACATAGCGGGCGGCTTGGGTATCCATAGAGCCGCAGCGGTGCAATACCTGCGGCCCGAGATACCCGCTTTCGTGCTTGGCAGTTTCCTTGCCGCTATCATAGCCAAGGAGTGGAAGCCGCGCACCGGTTCGTCGCCTCTGGTGCGCTTCATGCTCGGCGCGTTTTCGATGATAGGCGCCCTGGTATTCCTCGGCTGCCCCTGGCGCGCCTGGCTCCGTTTGGCAGGCGGCGATTGGAACGCCATTTTCGGGCTCCTCGGCCTATTCGCGGGCATTTTCCTGGGCATAGCCTTTCTTAAGCGCGGCTACAGCCTGGGCCGCAACTATCAAGCTCCTAAGGCCTTGGGACTCGTCATGCCCCTCTTGTCCCTGGGGCTCATCGTACTCGTCGTAGTCATGCCGCTCTTCGGGCGCGCGGCCGACGGGTCGGCCGTAGGCCCCATATTCCGTAGCGCGAGCGGGCCGGGATCGCAGGCCGCGCCTATACTCCTTTCCATTGCAGTCGGGCTCATCGTAGGCTTCTTGGCGCAGCGCAGCCGCTTCTGCACCGTAGGCGCGGTACGCGACGTGGTCCTTTTCAAGGATCCGCACCTGCTCTATGGCATACTGGCCTTAGCACTCTTCGCTTTTGGGACTAACCTCCTCCTAGGGCAATTCAAGCCCGGCTGGACGGGCCAGCCTGTGGCGCATGGCGACGGGCTGTGGAATTTCGGCGGCATGGCGCTCGCCGGCCTGGCCTTTACGCTCGCCGGCGGCTGTCCCGGCAGGCAGCTATTCCTGGCGGGAGAGGGCGACGGCGACGCGGCCGTATTCGTGCTCGGCATGCTCGTAGGCGCGGGTTTCGCGCATAACTTTAATTTGGCCAGCTCGGCCGCGGGCCCGTCCGCCAATGGCCCCGCCGCGGTACTCGTGGGCTTGGCCTTCGTGAGCCTCATCGGTATAGGCTTTAAGGAGCGCGTAATATGAACGACGTCAACGAAAACGTAGTGGTGGATGCCCGGGGCTATGCCTGCCCCGAGCCGGTGATGCTGGCCCGCTCGGGCTTGCTTCGCAATAAAGGCAAGGCCCTGCGCGTACTCGTCGACACGGCCACGAGCCGCGATAACCTTTTAAGGCTTGCCGGAAGGGAAGGCGTAGACGCGAGCGCGGAAGCGTATGAAGGCGGCTTTGCCGTTGATTTTAAGCCGAGGTCGGCATGAAAGAGCCCGGCGGCGATAGGGTAGTGTTTGTGGACAACGCGGCGACGAGCTGGCCGAAACCTCCCGTCGTCGCCGAGGCCATGTCCGCCTTCCTGAACGAGTGCGGAGCCAACCCGGGCCGTTCGGGTCATAGGCTTGCCTTGGAGGCCGGCAGGCTGGTGTACCAGGCGCGCGAGGCGGTGGCCGCGAGCCTGGGCGTGGCGGA
>JBGSKZ010000075.1:0-8210 GCA_041741035.1 Treponematales bacterium | reverse complement strand
GCGCATTCCCCTATACAATCGGCATTTTTCGCCGTTAATATACGAAGAGAGACAGGATGCCCACACTTAAGGATATAGAACAGTTTAAATCCTCGCTATTCGAGCTCGGCGACGAGCAGGAGACCCTCGCGCGCTGGGGCGAGCGGCTTGAGGACCTGGCTCCTCCCCCCCAGGTCCTCTCGGACGACCTAGCCTCGCTGCTTGGGCCTTCCGCCGATGAGGACGCGCCGCCGGACCTAGGACTGGATGCGGCATCCGGCGACGAGCCGGATTTTTCTTCTTTCCTTGACGAAATACCCCTGGAAACGCTCCCCGACGCGGAAGCGCCCGACGAGGGAGCGCTCTCTGGATCGGACGATAGCGCTTTCGCTTCCGCGGGCTACGAGGCGGGCGGAGGCTTCGGCGACGCCGACGATCAATTCAGCGTGCCCGACGCACTGCTCTCCGGCCTCGGCGATGACTTAGCGGAAGACCTAAGCGAAGAGCCTGCGGACGATCGGGCCGAAGAAGCGCCCGAAGAGCTTTCCGAACTCGGCGACTTCGCTATGCCCGATTTTGCCGAGGAAGCGCCCGCGGGCGCCGATGACGGCTTTGCTTCCCTATCCGCCGCGCCGGAAGCCGCGGGCGGAGAAGAGCCCACGGGCGAGGCTCCGGAGGATATTTCCGAGCTCGACGGCTTTTCCATGCCGGATTTCGCCGACGAGGCCGCCGCGGCGCCTGACGGGGGCATCGATGCGCCTTCGGGCGGCTTTGAGGAAGACGACGCCTTCTCCATGCCCGATTTCAGCGTGCCCGATTCCGGCGAAGAGCCGCCCCAGGTGGAAGGCGCGGGCTTATCGGCCGACGCGGGCCCGATCGGCTCCGGCGACGACTTCGCGTCGGAAGAATTCAGCCTGGGATCAGAATCGCTTGAAGGCGACTCGTTCGACCAGTTCAAGCTGGGCGGAGACGGGGACATGGGCTTCGGCGGCGCCAGCCTCCCCGATCTCGGCGAGAGCGACTTCACGCCGCCCAAGGACGATATAGACAGCCAGCTGGCCGCGCTCGACGGCGGCCTGCCCTCCAACGACAATTTCTCGCTAGACGGCGGCTGGGGCGCGGACTTTTCCATACCCGGCTTCGAAATGGGAGAGGCCCCGCCCAAAAAAGGCGAAAAGCCGCCCTCGCCCGCGGCTAAAGCCTCCCTGGAGGCCGCCTTCGGCTCAGGAGCCCCAAAGCCCCACGAAGCCAAGCCGATAGACCTCAACGATGCCCAGGTCGACGCTTTGCAGGACAGCCTGCTCTCCTACCCGCTCAACCTGCGCCTCGCCATCGAAGACATAATCGCCAACGCCAAAGGCAGCGACGAACAGCAGGCGGCGCTTATTTGGCTGCTCGTCGGCAGGGGAAGCGCGAAGGACGCCGCCAAGCTGGCGGGCAAGGTCCTCAAGCGCTATATAGAAGTACCCGCGGGCTTTGAGAAGCGAACCGGCGCGGCCTTCGAGGCCGAAAAAGGCAGCCTCGCGTACGCCTTCATACATTCAATACTGCCCATGCTCCAGGCCATCGTGCTGGCCGCCGCCGCCGCAGGCGCGCTGTTCTTCCTCGGCTACAATTTCGCCTATAGGCCCCTCAAGGCGAATTCGCTCTACGCGGAAGGCCGCCGCCAGATAGACCAGAAGCTTTATCGCGAATCGGAAACCCTCTTCGACCGCGCCGATCTGCTCTGGACGATGAAAGGCTGGCACTATCGCTATGCTCAGGCATACGCGGAGGCCAGCCAATACCCGCGCGCGGAGGCCATGTACGATCGCCTGCTCTCCCGCTGGCCGCGCGATACGGCCGCGGCGCTTGAGTACGCCTCGATGGAATCCGTCAAGCTGCAGGCCTTCGAGAAGGCCGAAGACCTGCTCCAGCGCTACGTGCTTCAGCGCGACTACTTCAACGAAGAGGCCCTCCTGCTCTCGGCCGATAACTTCATGGCATGGGCCGATTTCGAGGAACAGCGCTACGAAGGCCCCGATGCGCCCCTCATCCAGGGCCTTTATGAAAACGCCAGGCGCCGCCTGGCCATCATCATGGAGAAACACGGCCGCAGCGACGGCTATCTCGAGCGTATGCTCGTATACTTTATGCGCGTGGAGCGCGCCGGCGCGGCCGATAAGGCCGGTGACGTGGAAGCCCTGGCCAAATACTTCGACGAGAACAAGCGCAGCGAGTTCTCCGCGGCGACCTTGGCCGAAACGGCCCAGTATTTAATGGATAAAGACCGCCTGGACTACGTTAACCGCCTGCTCCTGGCGGCGGTCGACCGCGACGGCCGCTATCCGGAAAGCTACGCCGCCCTGGCCAGGCTTAATCGGAGGACGGGTTTCCCCGAAGAAGAGCTCAAGGCGCTGGAATTATCGGTCCGCTTCTTCGGCGAGGCCGATCAGGAAGGACCGCTCACGCAACGGAGGGTACGGGCTTACCTGGGCTCGCTCATCAGGCTTGGCGAGGTGCGCATAGCCTCGGCGGAAAGCCTGTCCGCAGAAGAAGTGCTAGCCAGCGCCATCGCGCGCTACGAGCGCGCCGTCACTGAGCGCATCCTAAGGCGGGAGCCCGGCTTCGGCAAAGCGTATTCCCTCATGGCTGACCTGCATTTCTTGGGCCGCCGCGACTTTCAAAGCGCGGAAGCCCTCTACGCGAAAGCCGAGGATGACGGCTTCGTGACCCCCGACACCGACTATCGCCGCGGCTATATACAATACTACGGCCAAACCCCCGACCCGGAGCGCGCCCTGGGCTATTTCCATAGGGCGAGCCTGGATAGGGAACCCTCCCCCTACCTGCTCTGGGCAAGCGCGAACGCCCTCTTCGAGCGCGGCGATTTCTTCGCCGCCCAGGGCTATTTCAGCATGCTCGTGGAACGATTGCAATTCGAGCTGAGCACCATCACCCTCATCGAGCCGCAGTATCGCCCCTCGCATGAGGAAATCGTCGAACTCCTGGCCATGGCGCAGAACAACCTCGGCGTAAGCCTTTACCGCGTCGCGGACCGCATGGGCGACGCCAGCCGCCGCGCCGGCGCCATGGTCGCGTTCACCGAGTCCGCGCGACTGTACGATTCGCTTTCGCGGGATCAATTTTCCATGCTCCGCTCCGAAAGCAAGAACCTAGGCTTCTTAAACCTCGATTTCGTGCTGCACCCCCTGCGCGGCATCGACATAGCCATATACCGGCAGCTACCTCTCGACATGAGCTATCCGCGCAAGTAACCAGGCTTTGGGCGAACTAGTTCCCCGAAGCTTGTGGCTCCTCATTTGGGAACGCTATCCCTAGCGCCGCTCTGAAGCGATGCACGCAAGCAGAAGCGGCGTTTAGGCTCGAGACATAAGCTTCGGGGAACTAAGTAATGCGTAAGGAAACGGATCATCGTATTCGCCTGCGGCCAATTGCGCATACCGTGTGAAGGTTCGTCAAGCGCCATAAATAAAAAAACGTTTTTGGTGGGCGATACTGGGATTGTCGCTAAACGCGCATAATAAACAAAAGCATTGTATGGGCGATACTGGGATTGCCGCTAAACGCGCATAATAAACAAAAGCATTGTATGGGCGATACTGGGATTGAACCAGTGACTTCTACCGTGTGAAGGTTCGTCAAGCGCCACAAAAAAAAACGTTTTTGGTGGGCGATACTGGGATTGAACCAGTGACTTCTACCGTGTGAAGGTAGCACTCTCCCGCTGAGTTAATCGCCCACCAAAAACGCTATGTAGGAAGAACCGCTTGACGCGCACTCTCCCGCTGAGTTAATCGCCCATACAATGCTCTATCAAAAATCAGCGTTTAGCGCCGCGTTTGTACCTTAGAACCTTAAATCGTACAAACGCGCACCAGTGACTTCTACCGTGTGAAGGTAGCACTCTCCCGCTGAGTTAATCGCCCATACAAGGCTTTTTAAAGCGAGGCACCGTAGTGCCGTCAGACGATAATCTAGCGTAGACGCTCGGCTAATGTCAACGGCAGAAAGAGTATAGCGAGCATAAGAGCTGTATAATAAATCATACTATAATTAGTATTAATTTACTATTTTTACCCTTGCTATCGGCTTAAGTTCATACGATAATTGTATTTAGATTTATCAATGGATTTTTTCCATAGTTGGATCGATTATTGCATTATATAAAAAGACATGAGGTGAAACAATTGGAAGAGTTGCTTGGGGCTTTGATGGGGAACGCGCGGGCCGCGCCTTGGGCACGCGAGATACGCACTGAACTCATACGAAAAAGCATTCACCTCCTCATAGGGCTCACGCCCACCCTCGCCGCGTTCAATTTCGGCCTTACGGTGGCTTTACTCGGTTCCGGCATACTCGTGTACTCGTACGCCGAACTTCTTCGCGTTAACGGCTACGAAGTGGCCGTGCTCAGCAAGATCACCGCTATGGCCGCCCGCAAGCGTGATATGGGCAAGTTCGTGTTAGGGCCGGTTACCCTTGGCCTGGGCGCCCTCATTTCTTTGGCGCTTTATCCGGAGCCCGCCGCGGCTATCGCTATTTACGCCCTCGCCTTCGGCGATGGCCTCTCCAGCCTGGTGGGCAGGACCTTCGGCACTATACGCCTGCCGTTTACCGGCGGCAAGAGCCTCGAGGGTAGCATCACCTGTTTCATCGCGGTGCTTTCCTCAGCGTACGCGGTTTCCAATAAGCTCGGCCCGTCGCTCTTCATAGCCCTCACCGCCTCAGTGGTTGAAGCGGCGCCTACCAAGGATTTCGATAATATCCTTTTACCGGTGGCGACGGGTCTTGTGGCCATGCTCGCGCTGTTGTAAAGAAAACCGGTTCCCGTAGCTTATATTCCCCTAGATTCTCTTCACGCAGATTGTTTTCCTCCGATTAACGGTCAGCGCCAGAGGTAGTAAGCGTACATGCTCTTCAGGTAGAGCCAGCTGCCAAAGCACAGTCCGGCAATCGCGGCCGCGCTGGCGAACATAGTGAGCGAGGATCGGCCTATCCACATGCCGGCTATGCACAGAGCCGCGCCCCAGCCGGCGCGCAGGAAGGCTTTATCCCGGTTTTCTTTCCAGGCTATGACGTAATTCGCCAGGGTGAGCAGGGCCAGGGAAATCTCCAGCAGGCGCAAAAGGCGCGAATAGCCGAGCCCGACCACCAGGAGGGAGCCGTTGCTACCCTGGTTTATCGGGTGTATTGAGGCGAAAAACATCGCGGCAATAATCGCGGCCGAAAACATCACGCCGGAACGTTCTATCTTGAGGCCCGCCGGGAACATGCTGCCGATGAACAGCGCTATGAAGGATAGATAGCGGCCAAAGATAGCAAAGCGCTCCACTATGCTCACCGCGCTAAGCCCCGCTCCGCTTAGCGCCATCCAGAGGGACATAGCCCTGGCTAGCTCGAAGCAAAGGGCAAGGCACCAGAGCGAAAAGAAGAATATTTCCAGGGACGCGGAGCGGGCCGCCCTAAAGGCGATGATGCCGAGCATGACGATGGCGTAGAGCACGCAAAAAACTATGACGAGCAGCTGGGCATAGAAAGCCCATGAGCCTTGGAAGAGCGCGCCTGCCCTGTCGAGGGTAGCGGCGTCAAAGCTCACCTTGGACACAAGATAGAACGGCACGAGGGCTACCATGAGCAACGCGAGAAGAAACATGGCCTTGAGAGCGCGCTCCCTATAGCTTGTGGTCATGGCTCTACCCTACTACCAAGAAGCTTTTCCCTCAAGGGCGCGGACGGGATTCCGATACTCAAAAGAGGATACGGCGCTCCGTATCCCCCGGGAGCGTACAATGAAAAGAATGCTTATATTGGTATCTATCATCCTAAGCCTAGCGGCGGCCGCTTTAGCGGGCGACGTGGCGACGCTGGTAAACCTGGGTTTTTCCCCGGATTCCTCTTATTTCATGTTCGGCTTCTATGGGCTCGATATGGCCGCGGGCAAGCCCTACGCCGAGATTTACGTGGTGGATACGAAGAAGAACGATTTCGTGCGCGACGGGGTATACAAAGGCCTCTATTCGGTAAGCCTGGAGCCGGGCTGGGACGCTTCCGGGGCCTTCTATAAGCTGCTGTCCACGAGCCTGGGTTCAGTAAGCAAGTATAAGATAGATTTTCTGCAGCAGGGCAGGCTCATTTACCTGTCCATAAATGGCGACGAGCCGAGCGATACGCTTTCGTTCAAGGACTTCAAGACCCAGGCGCAGTGGGATATACGCCTAAGCCAGAAGGCTCAGGAAAAGGACGGCGCGCTGCTCTCCTCCTTCGGCATTGAGCTCTCCATAACCGACACGGCGGGCAAGAAAAGCAGTCTCAACGTAGGCAATCCCCAGATACAGCGCAAAGCCGTGCTTGATTATACGATCAGGCAGATTCTGGTAGCCCCGGACGGCAAAACCGCGGTCATATTGGTGGAACGCAGCGAAAAGCAAGGCGCGGGCACGGGCATACGCTATATGGTGGAAACCTTCCGCCTGCCATAGGCCCGTTAAGTCGCGGCGTTGAAAAAGGCGCGGCTTTCCTATACTATCATGACGCTTAAGCATTAGCCGGCCCTTTGGACGAACAGTCCCGGGGGTCGGCGGCTTTATATATCGAACAGAGAGAGGTTCCCGATGGCAGACAAGATCACCCCCAGGAGCGTCGATTACTCGCAGTGGTATATCGACATCGTCCTTAACGCGAAGCTGGCCGACTATTCGCCGGTGAAGGGCTGTATGGTGATCAGGCCTCGGGGCTACGCCATATGGGAGCGCCTGCGCGACGAATTGGACCGCCGCTTCAAGGCCACCGGACATCAGAACTGCTACTTCCCCATGCTCATACCCGAGAGCTTCCTTAAAAAGGAAGCCGAGCACGTCGAGGGCTTCAGCCCGGAACTGGCGGTGGTTACCCACGCCGGCGGGGAGAAGCTCGACGAGCCCCTCGTGCTGCGCCCCACGAGCGAGACCATAATCTGGAACGCGTATAAGGGCTGGATACAGTCCTGGCGCGACCTACCCCTGCTCTATAACCAGTGGGCCAACGTCATACGCTGGGAGAAGCGAACTCGTCTCTTCCTGCGTACCACGGAATTCCTCTGGCAGGAAGGCCATACGGCCCACGAAACCAAGTCCGAGGCGGTAAAGGAAACGGAGCTTATGCTCGAAGTGTACCGCCGCTTCGCCGAGGAAGTGCTCTGCCTGCCCGTCATCGCGGGCAAGAAAAGCGACGCGGAGAAATTCGCCGGGGCCGTGGACACCTACTCGATCGAAGCCATGATGCAGGACAAAAAGGCGCTGCAGGCCGGCACCAGCCATTTCCTCGGGCAGAATTTCGCCAAGGCCTTCGAGGTGCAGTTCCAGAACCGCGAGGGCGGCCTGGACTATGTGTGGGCCACCAGTTGGGGCGTGTCCACCAGGCTCATAGGCGCGGTCATCATGACGCATTCGGACGACAAGGGCCTGGTCGTGCCTCCCATGCTGGCCCAGGACGAGATCGTGGTCATACCTATAATCAGGACGGAGAGCAAAGACGAGGTGCTCGCCTACGCGCGTAAGGTAGTCGACGCCCTGAAGGCGGACGGGCGGCGCGTGGCTTTCGACGACGACGATTCCTCGAGCCCCGGCTGGAAATTCGCCGAGTGGGAAATGCGCGGCGTGCCGCTGCGCATAGAGGCGGGGCCCAAGGACGCGGCCTCCGGCAACGTGGTAATAGTGCGCCGCGATACCGGCGAGAAGCTCACGGTGAAGGCGGAAGACCTGCCCGCCAAGGCCGCCGAGCTGCTGGCCGCCATTCAGAAAAACCTGCTCGAGCGCGCCCGCGCTTTCCGCGACGCGAATACTAAGCCCGTGGCCGACATGGCGGAGATCCTCGCCTTCTTCGGCAAGGAAAAGAAGGCCAAGGCCGCGGCGGCGGACGGCGAGAGCCACGAGGGCACCGCGGAAGCCACGGGCGGATTCGCCGAAGGGCTCTGGTGCGGCGGCCGCGAGTGCGAGGCTAAGCTCAAGGCCGAGCTCAAAGTAACCATACGCAATCTGCCCTTTGACAGGCAGGCCGATTGCGAAGGCGGCTGCTGTCTCTGCGGCGCTCCCGCCAAGCACCGGGCCATTTTCGCCCGATCCTACTAAGCGCCGCGATGACGCGATTCCGGCGAGCGACTTTGCGCAAGGAAGCCGCTCGCCGTTCTTATTGGCTAGGCATGGCCGCGGCGGCAGCGCTGTGCTCGATCGCCGGCCTAGGCGCGCTCGCCG
>JBGSKZ010000074.1:0-2747 GCA_041741035.1 Treponematales bacterium | reverse complement strand
CCAACGTGGCCGGCGTCATAGGCAGCGCCATAGCCGCGGGCGTCATGTTGGCGTTCTTAGGCTAGCCATCGGCATACGGATAAAAAAAACGGGTGAGCCTCGGCTCTCCCGCTTTTTTTTGCCCCTCAATTCTAGATTCTAACTACTAGATGCCTAATAACGAATATAGAATCTAGAATCTAGAATATAGAATTACCTCACAAGCGCTTAGTCCGCCCCGAACGCTTCCTTACCCGGATACATGAACTTCCGCCGCGCTATATGCTCGGGCACTATGGCGTAGCTCACGTCCGACTCGCTGCAGGCCTTGCCCGAGCCGTCGTAGAGCGTGCAGCGCATGGTGGCGCGCTTGCCGTCGTTGGCCGCTAGGCTCGCCCGCAGGCTAATATCGCCTTTGGACAGGTACACCGGCGATAGGTAGCGTATGGATAAGTCGCTGGTAAAGCCGGCGGTGCCGAGCTTGGCGAACACGTACCAGCTGGCTATCTCGTCGTGCAGGGTGGCCTGTATGCCCCCGTGCAGCACGCCGTCGAAGCCGGCGAATTCGGGCCTGGGCTCCCAGCGCGTGCTTATCTCGTCGCCCTCGTCCACGAAGCGCAGGGCCAGGCCCAGGGGATTCGCGGGCGAGCAGCCGAAGCAGCCGTAGCCCTCATTGCCTATAAAGGGATTCCGAATATCTTGCATAGCCCCTCCGAAATAAAACGGGCACGGGGGCGCTACGCCCCGTGCCCCGGCTTTAAGCCCTAGCCCCGGCCGGCAGCCGATAGGCTAGGCCAGCCTTACCTGCCCTTGGGACTGTACATGAACTTGAAGTAGTCCATGTCCGTAGACAGGGTCTTGTTGAATTTGGGCAGCACTTCCTTGTAGGATTCCGTAGCCCGCCAGAAATCGAAGAAGGCGCGGTCGCGGTTGTAGGCGTCGGCGTATATGCGCGTAGCCGTGGCGTCCGCCGTACCCTTGAGCGTCTCAGCGCTTTCATAGGCCTTGGACAATATGGAGCGCTGCTCGTTCTCGAGCTTGCCCATCCATTCGGCCTTTTTGCCTTCGCCGAAGGAGCGGAAAGCCTGCGCTATCTGGCTGCGCTCGGCTATCATGCGGTTGTATACGCTCTCGGTAAGCTCGTCGCTGTAGCGTATTTGCCTGGGTATGATGTCGATAATCTCTATGCCGTATTCGGGGGCGAGCTCCCTGGCTATGACGAGCATGTCCTGGGACAGGAGGCGGCGGCCCTTGTCTATGGACTCATAGCTTACCTCGGTAAAGGTGAGTTGCTGTAGGGCCTCGGCGCCTTCGAGGTCGCCGGTCTCAAAGCCTTCCTCTATCCTGGCCTTGGTAATCTGGTTGCTATTACGCACTGCCTCGCGGAGGTAATTGGAGGTGATGACGGTGCGCACGGCGCCGTCTATCACGTCGTCTATCTTGCCGTAGGCCCTTTCCATTGTGGTAAGTGACTTATAGAATACCACGGGGTCGCTTATGCGCCAGCGCGCGGTCACGTCCACCCATATGAACTGCTGCTCCCTTGTGGGTATACGCTGGGCTTCTCCGTCCCAGGGAAGCACTTTCTTGGAATACACGACTACATTATCCAGGAAAGGGGTCTTGAACTTGAGGCCAGCGTCGAGCTCGGTCTTCTTTATCTCGCCGAAGCGCAACACGAGAGCCTGGTTTCCCTCCTCGAGCACGTAGAAGGGCCCCATAAGGAGGAATACGACGACGAGCACCAAGGCTACGACTATTCCGGTAATAAGCTTTTTCATTATCGGCCTCCCGCAGCGGCGCCTATATTCTTGAGCGGTATCAAGTTGCCTAACTCGCTGTCTATGAGTTCCACGCCGGTAGCGTCCTTGAATACTTCTTCCATCATCTCGTAGTAGAGGCGGTCGCGGGTAACGTCGGGCGCTTTGCGGTACTCGTCGTACACGGCCTTGAAGCGCGCCACGTCGCCGTTGGCCACGTTCACGCGTTCGGCGGCGTAGCCCTGGGCCACTTGTATGATGCGGTCCGCGTCGCCGCGGGCGCGGGGTATCTCTTTATTATAGGCTTCCTTGCCCTCGTTGATCAGGCGGTTCATATCCTGCTGGGCCTTATTCACGTCCTCGAAGGCGGCTTGTACGCCGCTGGGCGGCACGATGTTCTGGAGCTTCACGCCGATTATGGTTATGCCTATGCCGTAGCCCTTGAGGGTATCGTTCATGAGCTGGCGGCCTTCTTCCTCTATGGCGGTGCGGGCCGGCCCGAGCACTTCCAGTATGGCCTTATCCCCCACGAGCAGGTTGATGGCCGATTGGCTGATGTCGCGTATGGTCTTGTGCCTGTCTTCGGTATTGAAGAGCCAGGCCACCGGATCGTTGATCTTGTACTGGATGATCCACTCCACGTCCACGATGTTGAGATCGCCGGTGAGCATGACCGATTCCTCGGGGTAGGCCCGCTCCTCATAGCGCGTCTGTACGCCCGCCTCGATGGTGCGGAAACCGAACTGCTCCGACTGGATAGTCTGCGTGGGCACGTTATAGTTCTTCTGGATGCCAAAGGGCATCTTAAAGTGCAAACCTGGCTGCGCCGTCTTCGTTATACGCCCGAAGGTGAGGACCACCGCTTCTTCGGTCTGATCGACCACGAAGAAGCTCGTGGACAGTAGTACGAGTACCGCTACTACCGCCAGTACGACCACGATCAACGTGGCGCTTACCGGACCCTTAAACGGGGTAATGTTCCTTTCTGCCATAGGAACCTCCTTACTT
>JBGSKZ010000073.1:0-6116 GCA_041741035.1 Treponematales bacterium | reverse complement strand
CACTTCCTGAACGCGCGGCTCTATAGCAGCCGTAGCCTCGTCGGAAAAGCTGGAGACTACGCCCCGCTGGTTAATATGGTGCGAGGCATGAACGAAGCGGTCTATCTGGAATAGTTTACCGTCCCGCTCGACGAAGTCGGTGAAGCCATAGGAAACCACGAAGGTCTTCATCGGCGTCTTGGTGCTCCGGTCCTCGTAGGCCACGACATCGTAGTGCGCATAATGGCCAAGGAGGGCGGTCCGCGCCTCCGCTTCGCTTATGCCCGCGGAATCTTCGGGAGGTCCGAAGTCGTAGAGCGGGCTGGAAGGCAGCTCCAGGGGGCGCGAGCAAGCTGATGCCAAAAAAAGCGTGGCTAGGGCTATAAGCTCTATTGCTAAGGCTCGAAAGGCAGGCAAGTTTTTATGTCCGTTTCCGCTTAACATTGAATCAGCTCCTCTAAATTGACATCATGAGAGTTCCAGCATAATTGCTCTTTCATTCAGCTACTAATATATAGCTGACTGGTACTGTCGCTTAACATATTTGAGGTTTTTCGACGAAAATTATGATTGAAGCACTGTTCCTACGCAATTTATGATAAAAAAGCCCGCTATTGCCTTACGCCGCTAGGCGCGGGATGAATTCCGTGCTACCGGACGGAGGGACGGTTATCCGATGAGGAGAGGAAGCGCAGGAGCCCTCGCATAGCCGTATACACGGCCGGTAGCCCAGGCCAATTTCGCCTTATGCATACGCGCTATGCTCACTGCCCGTCAATAAAATTAAATTTGCACAAGTCGATAATAGCGAAGCGGTTGTCCACCCCTATCTTGTTGCAGATGTTGTAAATGTGCAGTTTCACGGTCGATTCTGCCAGATTAAGCCGCTCGGCGATTTCCCGGTTGCCTGCCTTATAAACAGTCAAGGCCTGGATTACCCGCGATTCGGCGGGGGTGATCCTAGCCGCTTTCAGGTCGAAGGGCTTTTTATCCTGCTCTAGCTCTTCAAGCTGGTCGCGTAGCTTATTGTAGTCCATCTTTAGAGAGATATTTTCTTGCTTTAATAAATCCTGTTGCTTGACCATGTCGCGCCATAGGATGACCAAAAGAGTAACGAGGAACAGCGTATACATAAGGGTGGAGAAACCATCATAAAACCCGGCATCGGAACTGTGCAGTATGGCGGAAAGCTGCGAAAGGCCTGTGATAAGGCTGAGAAATAGTAGGTTTTTGATTTTTCCCCGTTTTTCCAGGTAGCCATAATGGCGCATAAGCAGCCACGCCGCCAGGAAAAGCCCCGGCCCGTAGAATTCCTCGTAGGCGTCAATGACATTTAAGGCGCCCATGAAGGCAAAGGCCGCTATCTGAAGTTTCTTGAGCAACTCGGATTCTATGAAGATGCTTATGATGAAGGGAATGGTGAGAAAGAATACGTACAGGACTGACTGTCCGGACAAAGCGTATAAAATATCCCCGCTCTGCAGTCGTTTAAAGAAGTTGCTCGCCACCACGGCTAGGCCGACTATGCTGATCAAGAGACCTATGCGCTTTTGTACCGAATCAATAAAGCCCTTCAATCTTGCCGCCTATTCTCTCCACAATCCCTGGAGCGCTTCTTCAACGGTGTAGAACCCGGCGATTTCCGGCGTAATGTTCTCCCGTATCGATCCCTCTAAGCTCATAATCAAGGCTTCGGCATCCCAAACTTTAGCATTGACTGGATTATACTTGCCGACGACCTTGTCAGCTTCCGCATCCCGCCGATAATTCACGACCATACAGAGGGCTAGCAGATCCTTGCAGCAGGAAAGCGCGGCCTCGTTTCCGCCTTGGAAGTTCAAGATCGGAGTCAGGCGAGCATAGATGTCCCCATCGTCTTCAGGCTTGTGAAAAAAAATCTGCTTAACCGACCCATCCACGGAGGCCAAGTATACCAGCAAGTGGGCGAAGGACGTTTCCATGGCCTTCCCGCAGCGTGCCAGGAAGGGCACTGCCGCTATGAACCGGGCAATGCGGTTTCCCTCTAGCCATTCTGCTTGGGCGATGCCATAGTTCAAAATAACCCGAGCCCTGCTGGATACGGTTTCCCATTGTTCTTTTGTCAAAATAATACTCCCGGCTGGTATATAAGGTATCTAACCGGTAATTGGAGGAAAGTCAACCTGTGCCTGGTTTGGAAAGCAAAAAAAAGGGCTAGCCTGCAATGATTTACGGGCTAGCCCCTTAAACACATCGATTACATGTTTTCTGACTTGGATATTAATAATTTTTTTTGTAATGATTTTTATTAAGCGTATAATAGGATGAGCATGGCAAAACCGCCATATAACTCTAGTAGTATACGCTCAGCTGGGGCTTTATCAGAGGGCACCGGGGCGAAAAATCCATGCTCTGGAAAAAAAACGGTTCCGAAGGTATACTGAAATAGCCGCCGCGCGTCAGCGCGACTATTGGCTCGGCGGCAGGGAGCGTACATGAAAATCAGGCAGACCAGCGTCGTGCTCGAAAACAAGGAAGGCAGGCTCTTCGAGCTGACCTATTTGCTCATGCGCAATCAGATCGACATACGCAGCTTCTTCGTCAATGAGGCGGCCGAGTTCAGCGGCGTCCATATGATACTCGATAAGCCGGAATTAGCCCTTAAGGTGCTCAAGGAAAAAGGGTATTTCGTGCGCGAGGTCGAGGTTTTCGCGCTCAAGGCGGACGATAGGCCGGGCGGCCTGCTCAAGGTGCTGACCGTTCTCAAGGAAAACAGCCTGAATATAGAATACGTCTATGGCTTCGGGGAAAAGCACGAAGGCAAGGCTATATTCGTGTTCCGCATAAGCGATATCGACAAGGCCATCGAGGTTATACAAAGCGGGCTGGTCGAGTCTCTGGATAATGAAAAGATCACCGGAGGCCGGAAGGCATCCAGCTGGGAGCTTGTCGATACGCTATAGCGGACGAGCCTCCCCGTTTTATGCAGGGTACCATGCAGGCATTTCCTAACGAGGGTTTCCGATGCCGATTGGCCCCTGCTTATCGCCTATTACGCGATGGCCTACAGTAGCTTCATAGCCCTTCCCTTGCTCTTTATCGATGAGGAAAAGTTATGGAAAAATACGGGGCGAACGAGACGCTACTCCATACCGGCCTACTGGCTGATGGGCTTTGTCTTAGCTTTTGCGATCCGTTTGATTTGGGGCCTGATCTATAGCCCTATAGTGACCAAGCTGTTAAGCCTTCCTCCAGGCTAATGATTGTGACATGTCATTTCCGGCCTTGATCGGGCGCTCTCTATATATTCGTAGAAGCTCCTAATGCTTCCCTTTATACCTTAAACTTTTCCACCTCCGCGAACAGCGCGTCGATGCTGGCCTTATTTTCAATGCTGAGTTCATTGACTTTGCTTACCGCGACGCTTATCTGCTCGGCGCCACCCGGCATTTCATTCATGCCTCCGCTTATTTCCTGGCTAATGGCATCCATATTCTCCGCTTCCTTCGATACCTGCTGGCTCCCGCTCAGCATTTCCGCTGAACTCGCCCGTACCGTTTGAGTAATATCATTGAGGATAGTTATGGCCTCAAGGACCATCTTGCTGCCTTCCGATTGCTCCTCCATTGCCTTTCTGATGCCAGTCTCCTGTTCGCCGACCGTCTTCACCTCGGCTTCTATGAGCGTGAACTTGGCCGATACTTCCTCGGAAAATCCGGTTATGCCAACGATGGAGTCCTTAATACGCTTCAGTACCCTTGATATGGTTTTTGTCTGCTCGCCTGATGTCTCGGCGAGCTTCCTTATCTCATCGGCTACGACGGCAAAGCCTTTCCCCGATTCGCCCGCATGCGCGGCTTCGATAGCGGCATTCATGGAAAGAAGGTTCGTCTGGCTGGCTATGCTTTGGATAAGCCTGCTAATCTCGATTAATCCTTCCGACTCTTTGGCGACTTCCTTAATGGCTACCGAGATTTTATCTAAGGAGGCCTTGCCCGAATCTGAGGATTCGGTAAGATTCTTGATATTTTCGGCATTTTTAACCAGGGTTTGCGTCACGCTGGCGATATTCGCCATCATCTGCTCGATTGCCGAAGAGGACTCGGTTACGTTCGCCGACTGGTCCTCAATGAGCCTATTGAGCTTTCCTATCCCTTTGGTTATCTGTTCCATGGTAGCGCTGGTTTCAGACACGCTGGCCGACTGATTCATCGTCTGGTTCTTGATGCTCTGGATGTTTGCGCTGATTTCATTGATAGCGGCGGCCGTTTCAACCATATTGGAGGATAGGTCAGCGCCGACGGCCTGCAAAATCCCGGATTGCTTTTTAACCATGGCCACCGAGTTACGGATTTTATCGAAGGTCAGGTTAAAGTACTTGGCCATCTCGCCGACCTCATCCCTTGATTTTTCCTCGATTCTCCTCGTTAAGTCTCCTTCTCCCTCAGATATGTCTTTAAGTATCGAGACATTGCCGCCTAGCGAGGTCAAAATGCTTCTTGATAGGATGATAATATACGCCGCGAAGAAAACGATAAAGAACAGCGCTATCGCTACTAGGATCATTAAATTACGCTTTAGTATATCGGACGTGTGCGTTTCTAGTTCCATATTTTCCTGAATTGCGCCCGATACTATCTTATCCACTACAGCCCTATGCTTATCGTAATTCGGCTTAAGTTTTTCATTAAAGACCTTCGTGGCCGATGCTTGGTCCTTCAATAAAATCGACGGCAGATATTCAAGGTTCAACGCCTCAAAAAAGCTCTCCGCGTATTCTCCGCTCTCCATGAACAAGCCCTTTAGCGTCGCGCCTTCGCTTAAATAAATGGTGTCGGCCTTCCAGAATTCATACCTATCCTGAAATTCCGGCACTAGCTTATTCTGTATATGCTCCCGAGCGAGTTTTACCTTGGAATCATCATTAATGTTGAATAACATCTCGTAAGCCGTTAAATATGATTCGATAATATAGTTTGGAGGGGGGAGGACATCCGCGATCAGGTTATTGCCGTATATTATCTTTTTATAAAGGCTTCCGTTTATTTTTACCTCTTCTATCGTTGCGTAGATAAACGCGCTTAACACGATAAAAACGGCTATGATGATACTAGTAAATAAGCTAAACTTTCGCTTAATCGTCATGGATCCCCCGATGCCATAGCCCAATCCTAGGATGCTACCGCGCGCCGGCGGCGACTCATGACATAACAATAACGTTCGTAGAGTCCTGAGCGGCCTTTGCGCCAAAAGCGGCCTCGGCCTCAATCAGTATAGTATGCTTCGCCTTAAATACAAGATTTTAAGCATAGAGGGCCTTTGCAAGGTTTCGACTAATTATTATATTTTAACTAAGGTATTAATCGCTCTATTAGCCCTTCGCGCCTCATGTAGCGCTATTTTACCCTCTTGACCTCCTCTAGCTTTATGCCCAGGCTATACGCATACATTGCCTTTGGAGGGAACCATGAGCCTGCTTGACCTTGCGCTTATCATCTTCGTGATCCTGGAAACCCTGAATGTGTTACTCCTCTACAAGATGCCCGCTTCTACGAGAGGCAACGCGGTAGGCGTATTCAAGGCTTTCGTCAAGACCAGGGCGGATTCCGATGTGGCCGCCTTCGTGGACTACCTGATAAGCTGGGTAGCGGGTACTAAGCTAATCTTCATCGTCCTCATCATCGGGGTGCTCCTTGCCGGATCGCCGGAGATAAAGGTATATAGCGGCATCGCCCTGGTGTTCTCCATCATGACTTTCTATTCAAGGCTCTACCCTGCGCTTAAGCGCATGGACAAGGAAGGCCAGCTTGACCCCCGAGGCTATTCCAGGACCCTTGCCCTCATGATAGGCGGCTTCATCGTAGTATTCGCCGTGGCCGTGCTCGCCTTCATCCTGCGTTGAGTCACCGCGATAAAGCGGGAGTGCTCAATGAACGCTCTAGGTCCATGCCCAAGGTGAGCGTATGATATGAGTTTTGCGTATGAATGCGATTGAATTAAGCGATTATAAATCCATCGTAATCCTCACGGGGGCCGGGATATCCGCCGCTTCGGGAATTAGGACCTATAGGGATACTGACGGCTATTGGAATGAAGGCGATTTAGTCAAGTTTTCCAGCCACGACATTATTAATGAAGATCCATCCGGTTTTTGGGGC
>JBGSKZ010000072.1:0-2612 GCA_041741035.1 Treponematales bacterium | reverse complement strand
CGGCGCAGACGGGCTGCCGCCCTGGGCGTCGCCCCTGCATCCCAAGCACAAGAAGCCCGACACCTGGCGCTTCCTGCACGGCGCCGACGACCTGCCCGGGCTCTACACGCCGAGCGCCTTCGCCCTGATGGAAAAAGCCCTGAACGCGCTCGGCGCGCTGCGCGTGCGGGCCTTCGCGTCATGATGCGCCTTTAGCGCCGCGAAGGTCATTAAGGCGCGGCATCCGCCCTGGCGCGCTTAGAGGCTGTCCATTATCTGGCCTATAAGTATGGTCACGTCGTCTTCGAAATAGGGGTCTTTCATATACTCGATGATGTCGGTGATGAGCCGATCGGCCATGTCGTCGGCGGAGCCGTTCATCGAGGAGCTTATGGCGCGCTCTATGCCTTCCGTGCCGAAGAGCGTCCCCGCGGCGTCTCGAGCCTCGAGCACGCCGTCGGTGAAGAAGCAGAGGGTATCGCCGTAGCCGAACTCGACTTCGCAATCCTCGTACGCGTAGTCGTCTATCATGCCTATGATGGGATTGGTAGGCGCGAGCTCGAGGAAGCCGCCGTCGCGCTTGGCTATGAGCTGCGAGGGGTGGCCGGCGTTGCAGTAGCGGCAGCGCATCGTGGCGAAGTCGAAGATGGCGTAAAAGGCCGATACGAAGTGGTCGGTATCGATGATCTTGGAGAATTCCTGGTTAAGCCTGGTTATCACCCTGCCCGGCGAGTCTTCGAGGGGTACGAGGTAGTCGAAGGAGCTCCGTATCATGGCGGTAATGAAGGCCGGCGCAACGCCGTGGCCCGATACGTCGCTCACCATGACGCCTATGCGCTCCTCGGACAGCTTGATGATGTCGAAGAAATCGCCGCCCACCATGGCCAGCGGTATGTAGCGGTGGGTAAAGCTTATGAGGTCGGTATCGGGATAGGATTTAGGCAGGAGGCTTTTCTGCAGCTCGACGGCGAGGTTCATCTCGCTGATGATCTGCTTATTCCTGGCTTCCAGTATATCCATGGCTTTTTTAAGCCTGCGCGAGCGCCGTGTGAGCTTGCGGTTCATCGTCTCGAGCTCAAGGGCGTGGTTGGCCAGGGTCTTTTCGTGCGCGTTCTCAAGGGATCCATAAGCCGCTATGGGCGACGCTATGAGGAAGCCGGCAGCCTGGGGAAAGAGCAGGGCGAAGGAGCTAGCCTGCGCCTTGAAGCGGTGGATCTGATAGGGGCGGCGCTGGCTTTTGCCGTCTATGAAATAGCCTATCTCGTCCCAGCCTTCCCGCCCGTCGAATACGCGCACGAAATCGGCCTTGAAGGCCTTTATGAGGGAGAGGCCTACGAGCCCATCGCCGGCCGTATAGGGTATGGGATCCTTTTCGGGCAATACGCCAAGTATGCGCTCGTCTCCGTCGAGGGCCACGAGCAGGCCGTTAAGGGGCTTGAGCACATCCATGATAGCGTCGCGCACGGGGTCGTCACAGGCGTTGTCCATAGGCATTAGTGTAGCGCCTCCCGCCGCTAATTGAAATGCTGGCGGGGCGCTTTTCCCGCGTCGGGCATGGCTTACAGCAGCCCCAGGCCCGCCAGGCTGACGGCCACGGCCGCCACGGACGCGGTTTCGCTCTTGAGTATGCGGCGGCCGAGCGTGGCGAAGGCAAAGCCCGACTGGGCCATCAGGTCCAGCTCGGCATCGGTCCAGCCGCGCTCGCTGCCTATGGCGAGTATAAAGGCCTCCTGGGGCAGGCGGCGCGCCTGAGCGGCGACGGCGCTTAGGGAGAGCCTGCCGCGGTAAGGGTCCAGGCAGCAGCGCGGCCCCGCCTGCCCGCCTGCGGCGCCATAGCGCTTTTCCAGGTCGTCCAAGGCGCGCTTGAGGGTCCAGTAGCTGCCCACTTCCGGCAGCCGGGGATTGGCCGCCTGCTCGGCCCCTTCGATCAGGGCGTCGCGGTACTCGCCGTTCTTGAAGAAATCGCTTTCCTGATAGGATTTTTCCCCGAGCTCGGTGCCGCAGAGCATGATATGGGCCACGCCGAGGCTCGTAAGGTCCTTGAGGATGCGCTTGGCCTGTATGGGGCGGGGGAAGCCTAAGAGCAGGGTAATGGGAAGGAGGCTGTCCGCCAGGTCATTCGCGCTGAAGCGCAGGCGCAGCGCCAACCCGTCCTGGGCTACTATGCGGGCCGTGCCCACCTTGCCGTCCGTGCGGCCGGCGAGGAGCTCGTCGCCGGGGCCTTTTTTCAGGATCTTGACGATGTGCCTGGCTTTGAGACTCGTCGCCGCGAGCTCGAACTCGTCGGCTCCCCCGTCTATGATGAGCATGTTCATGGAAGGAAGCATGCAGGGAAAGCGACCCGCTTTGCAAGCGATCCTGGCGGGGGGAGAGCGGGGATAAAGCGGGGGGAAAGCCCTGAAGGGAGCGGGATAGAAAAAAAACCACCATGCCGAATATTCGCAGAGCCTGCGCCAAAGCTGGCGCATTTCCCGCCGTCGCGTCGGCGGGCTCCCGCCTGTAGCGGGTTCCCCGTATGGCTGTACGGGGCGTATCCGTAGGGAATGGGTTTTACTCCGGCGCGTGTACCTCCTAGGGGCTCTACGGATTCGGCATGGCGGCGGCAGGTCCGCTTTAAGCGAGCCGGCGGGGCG
>JBGSKZ010000071.1:0-3407 GCA_041741035.1 Treponematales bacterium | reverse complement strand
CGGATACTCGGCTCCAGGGACGGTAAGATCGAGGGCAAGCGTATCAAGCTCTACGACTTCAGGCGCCCGGACAAGTTCTCCCGCGAGCAGATTCGTACCATGCAGAATATCAGCGAGGTCTTTACCCGCTTGGCGTCCACGCGGCTGTCGGCCGCGCTCAGGTTGCCCTGCGAGCTCAAGCTCGAGCTCGTGGACCAAATGACTTATAGCGAGTACATGGATCCGCTGACGGGACCGTCGACGCTCGCCGTCGTGAGCATGGAGCCGCTCAAGGGCCAGGCCGTCCTGCACATCGACGCGGCCGGCAGCGACGCGGTCATAGAGCGCCTTTTCGGCTCGCGGCTCGCGGCGGCTGCCGCGACGGCCGATGCCGTTGTAGGGTCCACGCCCTCCGGCGGAGCAAAGCCCCTCGCCTCTGGCGGCATAAGCGACATCGAAGTAGCCCAGGTCGAGCGTATCCTAGCCGCCGTCATCGAAGACCTGAGCGAGGCCTGGGGCTTCGTGCCCGGCATTAGAGCCAATCTTACCCAGATCGAGACCGAAGCGCGCTTCTGCCAGATCGTGCCGCCTAACGAGATGATAGTACTGACCAGCTGCGGCCTGTCCATAGGCGCGGCCCAGGGAAGACTGAGCGTTGTATACCCCTTCCTTCTTCTTGAGCCTATCATACACATGCTGAGCGCGAAGTACTGGTACGAGCGGAAGGGCGGAGAAGAAAACGCCGCCAGCCGAGCCGCGGCCCGCCGGGCCGCCATGCCTGCGCAGATAGTCAGGAACGCCGGCAGACTGTCCATAAGCGCCTTGCGCGCTCTTCGCAAAGGATCCGTCATCGAGCTGCCGGACGCTGATGGCGACCGGGCCTGGCTCAGGCTGGGCGGCGCCCGCGTGGCGGAACTGAGCCATATCGAGCCGTCCGGCTCAGCCGTTAGCGCGGCTATCGACGGCCGGGCCGCCATGTCCCAGGGCACCGCCGCCGCCGGGGACGATCCCCTGGCCACGCTCGCCGGGGAGCTTAAAGCCGGGCTTGAATCCGTACAGAGGGGCGTATCGGAGGCCATGGCGGCCATGGCCCGCCACATAGGCGAGCTTAAAGGGAGCCAGGAGGACCTGTCCGACCGCATGCTCTTCGGGCAGGCCGACGCGGCAATATTAGGCCCTTCGTCCAAGCCCTTCGCGTCGCTGGCGGGCGTCCCCGCCGAGCCTTTCGCGCTCTTCCTGTCGAGCGAGCGCCCCCAGGTATGCGCTCTCGTGCTGTCCTTCCTGGACGATGCCTTAGGCGCCAGGATACTGTCGCTGCTGCCCGAAGCGCTCCAGCCCGTGGTGACGCGACGCATCGCTACCATGGACTGGGTAACGCCGCAGGTGCTTTCGGAGACGGAACGCATACTAGGCAAAAAGCTGTCGGCTATCGAGAAATCCGGCTTCGAGGCAGGCGGGGTCAAGAAAATCGTCGGCATACTCAACTTGTCGCCGCGCGATACCGAACGGCGCGTCATAACTGCGCTCGACCAAAGCGACCCGCAGCTGGCCGAGGCTATCAAGCGCAGCATGTTCGTATTCGAGGACATCATCATACTGGACGACGAGTCTATACGCGCGGTGCTGGAAAAGGCCGACGAGCGCGACCTGCTCCTCGCGATGAAGCTCGTGGAGGAGGCCGAACGCGAGCGGCTCTTCAAGCGCCTGCCCGCCGATAGGCGCGAGCGCCTCAAGGCCGAATTCGGGGCCATGGGCAGGATGCGGCTCAAGGACTGCGACGAGGCCGGCATGCGTATCGTCGCCCTCATACGCGCCTTGGAAGAAGAAGGACGCATAGCCGTTTTAAGGGCGGACGAGTAAGCGTCTCTGCAACTATTTTGGCCCTCCGCGCGTCCTACTGCGCGGAGGGTTTTATATGCACTACGATTACGACTCGCATACCCTGGCCGATATAGCCGTGCGCGGCGCCTTGCTTTTTCATTCGCTGCCGGCCTTGGGCATGGCCGATAGCAAGGCGATAAGCTACCTTGAGCTTGAGCGCCTGTCCCGGCAGGGGGCGGCGAGCCTGCAAGCCCTCGGCGTCGCCAAGGGCGACCGCGTGCTCCTGCTCTCGGAGAACCGCCCCGAGTGGGGCATAGCGTCCTTCGCCATAGCCCGCGCCGGCGCCGTGGCCGTGCCTATCCTGACGGATTTTACCGAGGCCCAGGCCCTCGCCATCGCGGCGCATTCCGGCGCGAGCTTGGCCATCGTATCGGCCAGGCAGGCTAAGAAGCTGGCCTCTGCGGATTTACGGCTCATAGCCGTGGAGGAGCTGTCCGCGCCTACAGCGGACGCGGCCCTGGCTGAGCGCGCCGAGGCTTTCTCGTCCCCCTCCATGAGCCCGGGCGACTTAGCCGCCATAGTCTATACCTCGGGCACCACCGGAAGCCCCAAGGGCGTCATGCTCAGCCACCGCAACTATATAGCGGACGCCCTTGCCTGCCGCTCCGTTATCGTGCTCAGCCCTAAAGATACCCTTTTGTCCATACTGCCGCTCGCGCACGCCTACGAATACACCATAGGCTTCCTTATACCCATGATGAGCGGCGCGTCCATACGCTACCTGGACCGTCCGCCTTCCGCGTCGGCTCTGCTGCCGGCGCTGGCTTCGGTACGCCCCACCATCGTATTGTCCGTGCCCCTGGTCATAGAGAAGGTGTACAAGGCCGGGGTAAAGCCCGGGCTCGAGGGCATAGCCCTGTACCGTTTCCCGCTCTTTAGGCCGCTCCTGGAGCGCGTGGCGGGAGCCAAGCTCAAGCGCTCCTTCGGCGGCCGCCTGCGCTTCTTCGGCATAGGAGGGGCGCCGCTGGACCCCGAGGTGGAGCGCTTCCTTATCGCGGCGCGCTTCCCCTATGCCATAGGCTACGGACTTACCGAGACTGCGCCCATCATAGCGGCCTCCGCCGTAGGCAAGACCAGGCTCAGGGCGGCCGGCCCCGCCCTGGAAGGCGCCGACATACGCCTGGCGGAGCTAAAGCCCGCGGCCGAGGATCCCTCCCTCATGGTGGGGGAACTGCGGGTGCGCGGCCCCATGGTGTTCTCCGGCTACTACAAGGACGAGGAGCGGAGCTCGGAAGCCTTCGACGAGCAAGGCTATTTCCGCACCGGGGACCTGGGCTTCAAGGATGATAAGGGGCGCTTCCACCTGCGCGGGCGCTCCAAGAACATGATACTGGGGCCTTCCGGCGAAAACATCTATCCCGAGGAAGTCGAGGCCTTGCTCAACCGCTCGCCCTACGTGGCCGAATCTCTGGTGTACGCCGACGTGGAAGGGCTCGGCGCCCTTGTGCAGCTCAAGCCCGAATTGCTCGAGGAACTGGCCTCCTGCGCCCAGGATGGCTTGGCCGGGGCCGAGCGCGCGGCTAACCGCTGGGGCAAGGCCGTGGGCG
>JBGSKZ010000070.1:0-5108 GCA_041741035.1 Treponematales bacterium | reverse complement strand
TATCGGTCCTGCCCAGGCTGATTCCCCCGTCAAGGGCGGCTTTAAGCCCGGAGGCCAGGGCCAGGGCGGCGGGCGCGGCAGCGCCGCTTATGGCGAGCTTAAGCCCGGCGACGGTCTTAGCGAGCTCCGCGGGGGCTATATAGTCGTTTATGGCGCAAAGCCTGGCCACCGCCAGTTCCAGTTCCCAGCGCGGGTTCACGCTATAGCGCATATTACGGTACAGCTCGAAGAGACCGGCAAGCATGCGCTCGAGCTTAGGGGCGTCGAGCGCGGCGACCACCGCGTCGGGGAACGCGGCGCGCGGCATGCCCAGGAGCGCTTCGCGCTCTATGCCGCAGGCGATAAGTAGCAGCGCGCGCGCGTAGCCGACGGCATCCTGGGCGAACTGCTCCACCGATACGCCGCTGTCTATGATGGCGTCCAGGAGCTTCAGCGCCTCAGCCCGGTTCCCCGCCACGCAATGCTCCATGAGGGAGCCTAAGCGCTCGGAGCCCACGAGCCCCAGCTTCTCGCGTATCTTAGCGGCGCTTATATGGCCCTCGGAAAAGGACGCTACCTGGTCGAACAGGGTGTAGGCGTCGCGGAGCGAGCCGGTAGCCTCCCTGGCCATCCAGAGCAGAGCGTCGTCGTCCGCCCGTACCCCGAGGTCGGCGGCGGCGGAAACAAGGCGCGACTTTATGGTATCAAGGTCTATGAGCCTGAAACTGAACTGTTGGCAGCGGCTCTTGATGGTAGCGGGCACCTTATGGAGTTCGGTAGTGGCGAAAATGAACACGATATAGGGCGGCGGCTCCTCGATGGTCTTAAGCAACGCGTTGAACGCGCTGTTCGAGAGCATATGCACCTCATCGATGATATAAATCTTGTATTTGGACGAGTTGGGCGGGAAGAGCACCTCGTCCTTGATCTGCCGCACGTTTTCCACCGAGGTGTTGGAAGCGCCGTCTATCTCTATGACGTCGAGGGCCGATCCCCTCGCTATAGATAGGCAGGAATCGCAGCGGCCGCAGGGCTCGGCGCTCGGCCCCTCTTCGCAATTGAGCGAACGGGCGAGTATGCGGGCCGTGCTCGTCTTCCCACAGCCGCGGGGCCCGGAAAATAGGTAGGCATGGGCTATGCGTCCCGAGGCTATGGATGCCTTGAGGGTGGCGGACACGAAGTCCTGGCCCGCCAGTTCCTCGAAGCTTTGGGGTCTTTTTCGCGTGGCGGTGATCTCATATGCCATGAGACGGAGGATAGCATGATGCGGGAGGGTAGGCAAGGAGAGGGAAAGCCGACCTCAAGCGTTCGTAGCCAGGCTTGCTACGGCACAGCGGCCGATCGCTTACCGTTGCTTTCTTCCGAACCTGGCGGAGTTAGGCGGCGACCGCTTGCGTAGGGCCTGGCTACGAACGCTCGAAGCGCGGGCTACGGAGAGAGGGGGATTCGAACCCCCGGTGCCTTTTGGGCACGCACGCTTTCCAAGCGTGGACCTTAAACCACTCGGACATCTCTCCAAAATCAAACTACGTTTTTAGATCATTCAGTCGCCCAAAACATTGAACGGAGAGAGGGGGATTCGGTTTTACCCGCTCGCGTCCTGCTCGCGGCTAAAACCCGCCTCGGCCCCTTCCGGCGCCATCTATGGCGCCTCTTCCTCGCTTCGCTCGGCGGGGCCTCGGTTCGAATCCCCCTGAACGCAAACGAAAAGACTTGCCAGAGATCAGCCGCAAAATACCCTTGAACGGAGAGAGGGGGATTCGAACCCCCGGAACCCGCGAGGGTTCAACGGTTTTCGAGACCGCCCGATTCAACCGCTCTCGCATCTCTCCAATTAGTGGAATTCGAAAAAAGGCCTTGCGGCCTTTGATCGAACACCCTATGAGGCTAAGAGGATTCGAACCTCCGACCTTCAGATCCGCAATCTGACGCTCTATCCAGCTGAGCTATAACCTCGTGTAAAAGAACTAAAATTCAATACGGAGAGGGGGGGATTCGGTTTTACCCGCTCGCTTCCTGCTCGCGGCTAAAACCCGCCTCGCCCTCTGTCGGCGCCTGTCAGGACGGGGGCTAGCCCCCGTACCCCTGCGGTCCTACTAGTCTCGGACCGCACATGGCGCCTTTTCCTCCCGTTGGTCGGCGAGGGCTCGGTTCGAATCCCCCATGACCAAACGGTTTAGAAATTAACGTCATTCAGTCGCCCAAAATACCGAACGGAGAGGGGGGGATTCGGTTTTCGTCGCTCGCTTCCTGCTCGCGACTAAAACCCGCCTCGGCCCCTTCCGCCGGCATCATGCCGGCTTATCCTCGCTTTGCTCGGCGGGGCCCCGGTTCGAATCCCCCTGAGCGCAATCAATATGGACTTGCCAGTAACCAGATGCCAAAAACTCAAAAACGGAGAGGGGGGGATTCGAACCCCCGGTACCCTTGAGAGGTACAACTCCTTAGCAGGGAGCCCGATTCGGCCACTCTCGCACCTCTCCAAGGAGCAAACAGCAAGAATTGATAGTGTCCCAGTATGCCGGCTACGCTACCGAACGGAGTAGGGGGGATTCGGTTTTCGTCGCTCGCGTCCTGCTCGCGCCTAAAACCCGCCTCGCCCTCTTACAGCGCCATAATGGCGCTTCTTCCTCCTGTAGGTCAGCGAGGGCTCGGTTCGAATCCCCCTAAAACCCCAGGACCAAAGAATTAGCGCCAGTACGTAACCCAGGATACCGAACGGAGTAGGGGGGATTCGAACCCCCGGTACCTTTCGGTACAACGGTTTTCAAGACCGCCTCCTTAAACCGCTCGGACACCACTCCAATCCATGCCGGGGCAGGATAGATAAAAACGACCTCTCTGTCAATAGCCGGGCGGCGCTAGGCGACTGGCAGGGACTCAAGGGCCGTCAGCCCACCAAGTAGCGTCCTATCTCGCTCAACTCGGGGAACTTGGACAGGACGGTGGTAGATCGGCCCGCTTCGTCCTTATCGATTTCCACGACCTTTACATAGAGCTTATTCACCGAGTCGGCGAGTATATTAAGGTTGGAGCCGAAATTATTCACGACCATATCCCTCAGCACCCTGTCCTGGGATCCTAGGCGATCGGCGCCGGCGCCCATGCGCAGGACCTGCACGGTCTGCTTGCGGGCGGCGTTCACGAAGCGCGCCATGGCGAGTATGAGCATGTAGAGTTCATCCAGATGATAGCCCTGGTAACGGTAGTTGGCGGACTTTTCGGTAAGCTCCTCGATATGGTTCCAGGTCGCGTTGTCGAGCACGAGCAGGGAGAGCGCGGTGCGCGTGAAGCGGTTCGAAATATTCGTACGGTAGTGGTGCCCGATAGTCTCGATAAGAGAGTACACCTCGGGATTCTTGATCTGCATAGTCACAGTATACCGTATACGGCGAAATAGCGCTACAGAGCGTTAGGCATAACTATCTTGCCCAGGGCCCTGCTTTAGGCTACTCTAGCCTATGCGCTCTACACATCCGCTTTTTGCGCCTTTTCTGCTATTTACGGCCTTGAGCCTCGGCGCCTGCGGCATCCTTGAGAACCCCGTGGCCATCATGTACACGGACGTTCCGGAAATGGCCGTTTACGCGGCCTCGTTTAACATTACGCAGAATCGCTATAAAATTCACGTGAGCTTTGAGGAAAACCTGCCGGAAAGCCTCGCTAAGCGCAAGGATAAACCCAGTCTCGCCATAGGCCGATATCTCAAGAGCGCGGAATCGCGCGCGCAGTTCCAGTCTCTCGATTACCTGTTCACCGAACTGGTAATCAACCAGAGCGCCTTTTATCCTAGCCTCCTGGAACTGGGAAACCTGGATGGCAGGCAAGTCCTCCTGCCTGTATCCTTCAACCTGCCGCTTATCCTCTTCGACACGGGCCGCGAAAAGGAGATTCAGGATAATTTTATCGTCAGCGTCGACGAGATACAGGCGCTCTCGGCATCCTTCAACAAGCTGTCCAGCCAGGGCTATTCCAACATGGGCTTCGCGCCGCGCTGGTATCCCGAGTTCATGTACGAGCTCCTCAGGCTCTATGGCGCTAATTTTATGGAAGCAAGCCCGCTTAGATGGAGCAAAGAGGGCTTCGATTCCGGCATGGCGTACATGCGCGCCTGGTCGGCCGGTAAAAACGGCTCGGCCCTCGCGGAAGACGACTTCCAGTTCAAGTACCTCTACCTGCCCGAGCACCGCTCGGTACAGGAAGGACGCATAGCCTTCTCCTACATGAACTCTTCCAGATTCTTCTCCATACCCGAGGAGCGCCGCGCCAGCCTCGCTTTCCGCTGGCTGGCCAAGGACGGCGCCGTACCAGTCGCGGACGACCCCGTATTCGCCGGAATATTAAGGGCATCGCCCGCCAAGAGCGCGGCCGAAGCCTTCCTGAAGTGGTTCTTTTCCGACGAGACCCAGCGAGGCTTACTTGAGGACGCGCGCAGGCATCGCTCCATGGAATCGTCCTTCGGCCTCGCCGAAGGCTTCTCGTCCATACGCTCGGTAAACGAGAAATCCTTCCCGCTCTACTACCCCTCGCTCTTAGGCAAGATGCCGCCGGCGTCCTACCTTCAAACGGCCGCCAGCCTGCCCAGCGTATGGCCGCTCATGAAGTCAGAAGTGCTCTTGCCCCTCTTGCTCGAGGCCAGCGGCCAGAATCCCCCCCAGGATATACACGCCGAACTGGAAAAGCGCCTGTCCGCGTGGCTTATGCGCAGAGGCAAGCGCTAAGCCCCCGGCGCTCAGGAAACGGCCCGCTCCCAAAGCGCAAAGAAAGCCTCATAGTCCTGAGGCGTTACGCAGGCTACCGCCCGCGCCCGCAATTCCGCTCCTCCCCGTACGCCCTTCAAGTAGGAGCAGGCCTGTTTCCTGAATTCCACGCAGGCGCTATGCTCGCTATAGAAGCGCAGCGACAGGGCGAAGTGCTTGCGCGCCGCGGCCAATTTCATGGAAGGCGTGACCAGGGGTTCCGCTTCGCCCAGCAGGAGGGCGCGGCTTCGGGTAAAGATGAAAGGGTCGCCCATTACGCCGCGCGCGAACATGACGCCGGCCGCCCTTGGGCCGTCGGCGCCTCCCCCCAGTATATCCAGCGCGTCCTGGGGAGAAAACAGGTCGCCGGATGCGAACACGGGCACCGGC
>JBGSKZ010000069.1:0-4321 GCA_041741035.1 Treponematales bacterium | reverse complement strand
CCCGGAACTGGGAAAAGGCGGCCGGAACCGCGACGAGCAGGATGAGCGCTACGAGTATGGCGATTTTTTTCATGCAAAAGCCTCCTTGTTCATACGAACATGTATGCGGCCCCGTCCCGCCCTATGCGGCGACGCAGACCTTCCCGATAACACTAGTATAAACCCATAGTAAGTATAGCGCCTAAAAAATTAAAAACATTCCGCCCAAGGAGCGCCCTTGAAGGAGAGACGCAAGCTCTGCTAGTATCGGCCCGTGGAGGCAGCCATGTATACGGTCCGGGTAGAGGCGGGTTTTTCCGCCGCCCATTACTTAACGGAGTACCACGGCAAGTGCGAGCGCCTGCACGGGCACAACTATCGCCTGCGCGCCTTCGCCAGAGGCGATAGCCTGGACAAGGCCGGCATGCTCGTGGATTTCGGCGTGCTCAAGGGCTGCCTGCGCTCCGTCGCCGATCGCCTGGACCACAGCAACCTCAACGAGCTGGCGGAACTCGCCAATTCCCCCAGCGCCGAGCGTATAGCGCGCTATATTTTCGACGAGATGCTGCGCATGGAACCGGGCCTGCCGCTATGCGCCGTAGAGGTGTTCGAAACCGATACCAGCATGGCCCGCTATGAGCCTTAGGGAACCGAGCGTAGCGGACGACTATATACGCCGGCAGTTCATACCGTATCTTGGAAACAAGCGCGCCTTATTGCCGCGTTTGGCCCCGCTTTTCGTCGAGCTCGCCGGCGAACTCCCGAAAGGCGGGCGGCCCGGCGGCCGCGGGCCGCGCTTCCTGGATCCGTTCGCTGGCACCGGCGCGGTATCCCGCCTGGCCCGCACCCTTGGCTTTGAGGTGCACGCAAACGACTGGGAACCCTATAGCGAGGCGGTGAACCGCTGCTGGCTGACCCTCGGGCGGGCCGAGCTTCTGGACGCCTTTGGAGGCGAGCGTGGCCTTCGGGATACCCTCGAGGATTGGAATTCCATGCATCCCGAATCCCCCCGCTACAAGGGTTCCGATTATGGAACGCCTTATATTGCCCGCTATTACGCCCCCAAGAGCACGGCAAACCCGGAGCTCGGCAGGGAGCGGCTGTTCTATACCGCGGAAAACGCGCGCTTCATCGATTCGGCGCGTAATCGCCTGGAGGACGAGTATCCGGCAGGGCGGGAAGCCGGGGATACGCCGGCCGGACGTCGGAGGGCGGCGCTGCTTGGCGCGCTGATTCTTGAGGCCGCGGTGCATACGAACACGTCGGGCGTATTCAAGGCCTACCACCGCGGCTTTGGCGGGCACAGCGGGGATGCGCTTAAGCGTATCATGGCTAGGATGGAGCTTGAGCCGCCTCTCGTGCCCGACGCCCCTCCGGCCAGCGTGAGCCGTATGGACGCGACGGAGTTTGCGCGCGGCAGGACGGCGGACATCGTGTATATCGATCCGCCCTATAACCAGCATCAATATGGGTCGAATTACCATATGCTCAACTCGATAGTGGCCTGGGAACGCAAGCCCATGCCGCTTGAGCTCGGCGACGACGGGCTCTTAGTGCGCAAGGCGGGCATACCCGAGGACTGGACGCGCACGCGCTCCGCCTATTGCAGCAGGTCGGCCGCCAAAGGCGCGCTGAAAGAGCTGGTGGACGCGATAGACGCGGCCGCCATAGTCCTGAGCTGGAACGACGCGGGTCACCTGGCCGTCGAGGAAATGGCGGAACTTTTGTCCGAACGCGGCCAGCTCGAGGCCCGCACGCTCGAGTATCAGACCTACCGAGGCGGCAGGCAGAGCGACTCTAGGCGGACGAGCAACAGGGAGTTCCTCTTCGTGCTTCGTACGGGCCGGCTGCGAAACGGCCCGGAAACCGCGTTGCGCGAGCTGAAAGAGGCGCGCCTGCTCGACGGGGCCCTACGCGGCGCGTACGATCCGGCCCGCCTGGCTGCGCGCTTTACGCTGCGCGATGGGAGCCTTATCGTCGGAGGCCCGGACGAGGAGGAGCTAAGGCTGGGCTTCCGCGATTATAGAAAATTAGATGGCGAGAGCCATGGCGTTTTTGCCCATATCGAGCCTGCGCGGAAGCTCGCTTTGCTCGACGGCCTGAATGCCTGCCTATGCCTGAGCGCCCAGGAGAATCTGGATGCCTTGGCCGCGCTCATTCGGGCAGGCGGCCCAGGCGCGCGGCGCGCGTGCCGGGAAGCCCTGCGTTTCCTGCGAAAACTGGCCCATCCTCGCTATGCCGAGGATTTCTCCCGCTATGTAGCTTTATTCGATACCCTCGCGGCCCAGGATGGCGATAATGTTTTCCATGCGGGTCTCGATGCATTAAAAAAGCTGGCAGTGCGACGCTACGGTCCCGACGCCCGCGCCGGGACGAACTGAACGCTTGGAGGTTTTATGCTGAAATTCTTTTTTCCCGAGTCCGCCCGTGCTGGCCTCGCCATATCGGAGCGCAAACGCGTGCCGGTGCTCGTGTATATGAATATGGTATTGCTAGCGTTTTTCTCCCTCGCGGGCTTTACCCGCTACCGCGCCTATCCGGAAAATTCAAAAGTTTTCTTTATTACCCTCCTGGCTACCTGCGCGCTCTTCCTTCTTTCCTTGCTTCTGGTGCGGTTGCGGCGCTATTCCCTGGCCTCGTACCTGAGCACGACAGGCATGCTTCTGAATACCCTGTGGATATCCTTCCTGCTCCCGGTGGAGAGCATGAATGAACTCTATCGCTTCAGCGTCTACCTTATCGCCTCCGGTGTGGCTAATAGCCTCGTTTCCATCAAGCGCAGCCAGGTGCGTTTCTACGCGGTCGCCAGCCTCGCGCTCTACGCCTTCGTCGTAGCCTTCGTTTACTTGCCCTTTCTCGGCGGCTTCAAAGGGCCCGAATCCTCGATTATCGTCAATCAGGCCCTCCTGCTCGTCGCCATAGACCTGTGTATTTTTTTCCTTGATAGGCTAAATACTGAACTCGTCGAGAGCGCGGAGGCGGAGTCTCGGCGGAATAGCGAGCGTTCCAAGCGCTTAGGCGCCCTCGTGCATAAGGCCAAAGAAGGCTTCGAGGCCGGGAAGGCCCTTATGGACGCCGCGGAGGAGAGTTCGAAAGCCGGCGCCGCGATACGCATAGCGCTCGATTCGCTGCGACACCAGGCTACCCAGTTGCATTCCGCGGCGGAAGAGGCGCATAAAGCCAATGAAGGCGTCAGCGACTTCGTCGAGGGGCTCAAGCTGGCGGTCGACGGGCAAAACGCCGCGCTTGAGGAGACGGGCAGCGCTATTACGCAGATCATGTCGAATATACAATCCATGGGAGCCATCGCGAACGCCAAGCGGGCGGAAATGGACTCCGCGCTCGAGAAGCTCGACGCGCAGGGGCAAGAGCTTCGAAAAGTCGTCGGCGGATTCGAAAAAATACGCCAGGCGTCCAAAGCCGCCATGGAGGTGGCCATAGGCATACTCGACGTATCGGAGAAGACTAATCTGCTGGCCATGAACGCGTCCATAGAAGCCGCGCACGCGGGGGCCGCCGGCAAGGGCTTTGCCGTGGTATCCCAGGAGATACGCAAGCTTTCGGTGGAGACCCAAAGCTCGACGAACTCGATATCCGCCGCGCTTAAGCAGAACGATCAGGTGGTCCTGGAGGCGTCCTCTACGCTCGGCGGCTATGGCCAGGCGATAGGCGCCGTGAACGGCTCCATACACGCGACCTTTGAGGCTATGGAAGAGCTGATAGGCGGCTTAGGCGAGGCGGCGAAAGGCGCGTCGGAATTGATAGACGCCAGCGCCACTATGAACGATATGGCCTTCAAGACGGGCGAGAGCCTGCATGGCGCCGCCGACCGCCTGGCCAAGGGCGAGAAGAACTTGGGCGAGATCATGGGGCGGGTCGACGAGCTGAACGCGAAGATAAGCCGCGTCGCCTCGAGCTACGGCGATATAGAGCGGGCCATAGCACGGGTTCGGGCCGTGGGGGAGGCAAATCTCTTGAGCATTAAAGGGATGGACGAAAGCCTCAGCGGCTTGGAAGACTGAGGAAGCGGGCCGTCGGCTTCCGCGCTACGGCTTCCGCGCTGTGGCTTCCGCGAGGCGGCTTCCGCGCTTTGGGCCGGGTCCGCTCAGCTTTCCGGCGCTTCCTTGGGGGGCCGTCGGCGGCGGGAAGAACCTCTGGCCTGCGCGGGTTTGGCCTTAGCTCGGGCCGGGTTTTTTGCCGGCCTTTCCGCTGCTCCCGATTCGGGGCGCGCCTCTTGAGGCCGCCGCTCTTCCGGCGGGCGAGTTTCTGGCCGCCGTTCTTCCGGCGGGCGCCTGTCGGCAGGGCGCTTGCCCGCAGGGCGGCGCTGCGGCCGCTTTTCGGG
>JBGSKZ010000068.1:0-5697 GCA_041741035.1 Treponematales bacterium | reverse complement strand
CGTTCACGATGGCCGCCGCCGCCACGCTCAGGATCCAGGCGGCCAGGGCGGGCGGAAGGGGAAAGC
This sequence comes from Treponematales bacterium, assembly GCA_041741035.1. Lineage (GTDB taxonomy): Bacteria > Spirochaetota > Spirochaetia > Treponematales > UBA12059 > UBA5200. The sequence continues at coordinate 5,631 of JBGSKZ010000068.1, read as the reverse complement.
CGGCGAGCAGCGCGAGCGCCGGGAGGTGCAGGTGCACGGCTATGAAGATCCAGCGCTTAGGAGCGCTCCGCGCGTAGAAATCGGAGGTACCACGGGTGAAATTCGCCGCGCAGCCGGCGGCTATATCGAAGGCCAACAGTAGCGCTAGCCCCGCCCGCAGGATGCCCGCAGCCTCCAAGGCCTCCGCTCCTATATGATAGAATATAGCGGCCCCCGCGAAGCCGGCGATAAACACGCCTAGTAGGCCGCTCAAGCTCTGCTCCTCGCCGAACACTTCATGCAGGGCAGAGGGTATGCTTATGCTTTTCATGGTTCCTCCAGATAATAAAAACCGACCGTTTGGTATAATATAGCGGAGCTGACGATACGTCAAGAGCTCCCTGCGCCACCAGGGTGCCGGTAGAGGATCAAATCAAAGCTTAAGGCTCTGGCTTGCTTAATCGCTGAGGCCGCGGTAGCGGGCGTAGAAGAAGAGCGCGGCGGTCATGAGCGCGTGGCCGTAGTCCTCGCCGCCCACCAGGTCTATGGCGTCGTGCTCGGACACGAGCACCACCTCGATGTTTTCCTGCTCGTCGAGGCATTGGGGGCGCTCGAGCACGCAGTCCTCGGCCACGTAGGCGTGGAAACTGTTGGTCATGAAGGCGGGATTGGGCGAGAGCACGCCGAGAGGCACGATCATCTCGGCGCGGTAGCCGGTTTCCTCGAGCAATTCGCGGGCAACGGAACTGGCGGGATCCTCGCCCTTCTCCACGACGCCGCCGGGGAATTCCATGGACACATGCTCGGTGCCGTGCCGATACTGCCGTATCATGACGAACTTGCGCCCCTCGGGCGTATCCACGACGGGTATGACCCCGGCCCAATCCGGGGCGTCCACCACGAAAAAGGTGCCCTTCCGGCCGTCTTCCGCTACCCGCTCGCTTGCGTCGACGCGGAAGAGCCTGCAGTCGGCCAGTACGCTGCGTTTAAGTTCCTTCCAATCTCCTGGCGCGTCCATGCCCCTATGCTAGCGCAGGCGGCCAGCTAAAACAAGGCTTAGCGCGGCCTCGACGCCTGACCGGCCGCGCCGCCCGACGACATAGCGCCGTCCAGGCGCAGGCTCAGGCAGCTCATGGCTTTTATCACGCTGAAGCCTTCGGATTCGTAGAGGCGGAGGGCATTGCGATTCTCCGCGTTTACCGAGAGCCCAGCTTCGCGGAAGCCGGCTTGCCCGCAGAAGGCGAGGGCTATCCGCACCAGGGCCCTGGCGAGCCCTTTGCCGCGATGCTCACGGTCCACCGCGACGGTGCCTATGAAGCCCGAGCCTTCCTCGTCGTCCCGTTCCACCCGCAGCGTGCCGCAGGGAGCACCGGAAGGGGAAAGCGCGAGCATGAGCCCCCCGGGCAGGTACTCGGCGGCGTCCATGAATTCCAGGAGATCCTCCGGGCGCGTATCCATGGATCCCTTGAGTTCGCGGAAATTGCGGTTGCGCACCGCCACGAAGTCCTCTAGGCCCTCGGGGAAAACCCGTGCCGCGCCGCCGGCCGAGCCGCCGGCGGCCCCGCCTGTTATCGTCGCGGGGCCCGGCTTGGCCAGGGCGCGGAGGCCGTAGCCCGCCGGAAGGCCCTCTTGAGCCTTGGCTAAGGGAAGCGCGCCGAGCGTGGGGGCGGTCATAAGGTAGGCGGTTCGCTCGAAGAGGAAGCCCAGGCCTTCGAAGGCTTCCCAGACGGCAGCGAGCTCTTCGGGTACGAAGAGGTAGCAGTCGTCGGCCTGGCCCTTGAGCGCGGCGCGGGCAGCGTCGAGCAGGGGCCGGTACGCGTCGGCCGATTGGGCGCCGAGCGCGTGCAGTATGGCTACGCGGGCGCGCCGGGCGGCTCTGAAGGAAGGGCTGAGCATGAACGCGGCCGCTCCCCGCTGCGCGCCGTTCCCGTCCGTCATGATAAACGAGGGGAAATCATCCCCGAAGGCCCAGGCGGAGCCGGGTATATACGATTCGTCGTGCTCCGCGCCATGCTTCGCGCAGTAGGCCAGGAAGGCGGGCGCGAGGGCATCCGAGGGCTTTGCTATACGGTTTACCATGGCTATAGCTTACGCCTGCCCGCTCTCCGCGCATAGAAGAAAAAACGATTATGTTCAAATCGTAATTAGTTCCCCGAAGCTTATGTTTCGGGGCCATACCCCGCTTTAGATTGCGCGCCTCTCTTCGCTATGGCGCTATGCAGAGTGGCCCTGGCCCGCAGAGCTAAGCTTCGGGGAACTATATAAGGCGCAGAGCCGCCATCATGGCGTTTTGCGCGTGGACGATTCGATGCTCATAGTTTACAATTAAACTCCAAATAAGGGGTTACGATGACAGCGGATAAAGCATTCAGGAACGACGGCTACGCCAAGGTGACCGGCCGGGCGGCTTACGCCGACGACTACTCGGTGGCGGGCATGCTGCATATGGTGCCGGTATACGCCGAATACGTGTCGGCCAAGAACCTGCGCGTCCACGCCGAGGCGGCTCTCGCGTCTCCCGGCTGCGTGCGCGTCATTACGGCCAAGGACGTGCCCGGCCGCACGCATTTCGGCCAGATAGAGAAAGATTATCCTATCATCGCCGCGGACCGCGTACGGAGCTACGGCGACGTATGCGCCCTCGTGCTTGCGGAAACTCGAGAACAGGCGCTCGCGGCGGCCGCCCTCGTGCGCGTGGAGGCCGAGCCGCTTAAGCCCGTGCTCACTATCGAGGAGGCCTTGAACCCCTACGCGCCCGTGGTGCCTAGCTATGGCGACACCAACGTCGTGGTGGAGCACAAGCTGCGCAAGGGCGATCCAGACGCCGCCTTCGCCGCCTGCGAACTCATACTCGAGGAAGAATTCCATACCCAGACCATAGAGCAGGCTTACCTTGAGCCCGAATCGGCCCTCTGCGTGCCCAGGCAGGACGGCGTTATCGAGGTGTTCGGGAGCATGCAGCACCCCTTCAGCACGCGGCGCTTCTCCGCCGCCCTCCTGGGCGAGCCCCTGTCCAATATCGAGGTATATACCATAGCGGTGGGCGGCGGCTTCGGCGGCAAGGACGACACGGCCGCCTGCGTGTGCGCGCGCGCTGCGCTCGGCGCCAGGCTTACCGGACGGCCGGTAAAAATGACCTACGACCGGGCCTGGTCCTTCCGCGAAAGCTACAAGCGCCATCCCTATACCTTGAAATACAAGGTAGGCGTGACGAGCGAAGGCCGCGTCATGGCGGTGAAGGCTACGATGTACGCCGACTCGGGCGCTTACCTGTCGGTAAGCCCCTGGGTTACCTGGCGCTCCACCGCCCAGTGCTTCGGCCCGTATTCCATAGACAACGTGCAGGCCGACGTATATGCGGTGGCCACCAACAATATCTTCAACGGAGCCATGCGAGGCTTCGGGGCGCCCCAGGTGAACTTTGCCGTGGAGAGCCTCATGGACATGATAGCCGCAGAGCTTAAAATTCATCCCCTAGGCCTGCGGCGCATAAACATGGTAAAGCAGGACAGCCGCACGGTTACCGGGCAGAAGCTCGACAAGCACGTGGTAAGCATGGAAGAAGTGATGAACCGCGTCGTTCACGACATAGGCTACCGCAAGAAGTACGAGCAGTGCGCCTTCGGCAAGGCTGAAGGCGACGAGCTCTACGGCATAGGGCTGGCCATAAGCTACCGGGGCGCGTCCTTAGGCGCCGAGGGCATGGACTTCTGCTCCTGCATAATCAACGGTCAGTACGACGGCTCCCTGCTCCTGGAAACCGGCATACACGAGAACGGCCAGGGCTCAGAGAGCGCCATGATACTCATACTGGCGGAGGCCCTGGGCTGCGAGCAGAAGCGCATACGCTACCGCCGCCCCTCCACGAGCAACGTGCCCGACTCCGGCACCACCGTGGCCACGCGGGGCACCATCATGGGCGGCTCGGCCGTCATGGCGGCCGTGGCCGAGTTCAAGGCCCTCCTCTCCGCCCACCTTGCCGAGCGCCTTCGCTGCAAACCCGACGAGGTCAACTTCCACGACGACAAGATATGGGGCTTAAACTACGAATACAGCCTGAGTTGGGAAGAGGCCATGCGCGAACTCTACCTACAGCGCGTCACTCCCTACGCCTTCGGCAGCTTCAAGGCGCCCGACGTAAGCTGGGACGACACCAACGGCCAGGGCGACGCCTACTTTACCTTCGTGTACAGCTGCCAGGCGGTGGAACTTTCCGTCGATAAGAAAACCGGCAAGGTAAAGCTCCTGAACATCGTGGCCGCCCACGACATAGGCAAGGCCATAAACCGCGCCATGCTGCTCGGGCAGATGTACGGCGGCATTACCCAGGCCGTGGGCATGGCGCTCATGGAGGATTTCAGGCTCGAGGACGGCAAGCCCGTGGCCTTGAATTTCGACGGCTATACCCTGCCGCGCAGCACCGACCTGCCTCCCATGACCGGCATCATCGTGGAAAACCACGACCCCGCGTCGCTCACCGGCGCCAAAGGCATAGGCGAGCCCGCCATAGAGCTCCTGGCGCCCGCCATAGCCAACGCCGTTTACAACGCCACGGGCATACGCGCCAAGAGCCTGCCCATCAAGCTCAACCCGGAGGACCTCGCATGAACAAGCTTACGATAAACGGCGCCGATTACGAGCCGAATGACGAGGAACTGGGCATGACCCTTATGCGCTACCTGCGGGAGAAGCGCTACCTGCGCGGCACCAAGAACGGCTGCGAGCAGGGCCTCTGCGGCACGTGCACGGTGGTGGTCGACGGCAAGCCCCTGCGCTCCTGCCGCAGCAGCGTGGAGAAGAACCTGGGCAAGTCCATTATTACCATCGAGGGCATGGAGTATCCCGACGGCGGCCTCCACCCCATACAGCGCGCCTTTTTAGACTCGGGCGCCGTGCAGTGCGGCTTCTGCACCCCAGGCATGGTCATGAGCTCCTACGCCCTGCTCCTGCGCGATCCCAACCCCGACCGCGAGGCCATAAGCAAGGCCCTGCGCGGCAATCTCTGCCGCTGCACCGGCTACCAGCAGATCGTCGACGCCGTGGAGCTCGCCTCCCGCATCATACGCGAGCAGGATCTGCCTGTTGAGGCGGGCTGCCTGGCGCATGATCGATAGCTTCCTCTTCGCCGATTGGGACGAGCCGCCGGAGCGCATGGACTTCGAGCTGCCCTACGGGGCGGCCCTGTCCCGGGTCGGCCTGCTCGTGGAAGCCCTGCGCCGCTATGAAGCGCCCGGCGACGCGAAGGCCTGGGCCCTGGCCGAGGAACTCTATCTCCTCGCGCCGGCTATTATCAATGTGCTACTGAATTATCGGATATGCGTGGAGTTCGGCCTTATCGTCCATCCCACCGAATACATAGACTTCACCCGCAAGCCCGGCCGCGTCGTGAGCTACCTGCCCGATACTAAGACCCAGGCCCTTGAGCTCTTCCGCGACGGCATAGCCCTTGCCCGCGCCGCGCTCAGGCTCGATCCCGGCCTTGAGGAGGAGCTCGAAGCCTTCAAGGCCAGGCTGCCGCCGGCCATCAAGGATTTCCTCTACACGTCCAAGCGGGACAAGTATACCTGGCGCGCCTCGGAGCCTGCCCGCGTCGGCGCGTTGGCGGCCGCCGTGCGCAAGGCTTTTCCGCCGGGCGCCGAGCCGGAGGCCGGC
>JBGSKZ010000067.1:0-8756 GCA_041741035.1 Treponematales bacterium | reverse complement strand
GGGCCTAGGCACCGATCCCGGTATGGCGGGCAGGGGCTTGCCTTTGCGCTCTCCGCTTACCCGCGCCTCGAGCAGGCCCTTGCTGTAAGGATGCAGGGCCGACGAGAAGAGTTCGCGTACGTCGGCCTTTTCCACGATCTTGCCCGCGTACATGACGTGCACGCGGTCGGCTATCTCGGCGACGACGCCGAGGTCATGCGTGATGAAGAGGAGGGATGCGCCCATTTCCTTGCGCATGCCGTTCAGCAGCCTCAGCACCTGTGCCTGTATGGTCACGTCGAGCGCCGTGGTGGGCTCGTCCGCTATGAGCAGCCGCGGCTTGTTCATGATAGCCATCGATATGAGCACCCTCTGCAGCATGCCGCCGGACAAACGATGAGGATAGTCGTCTATGCGTTTCTCAGGCTCGGGTATGCCCACCTGCCGCAGGGATTCGATAGCCAAGTCGCGCGCCGCCTGCCGGCTTTCCTTAAAATGCGTGAGGCGGGCCTCCACCATCTGCTCGCTTATGCTGGAAAGGGGATCGAAGGCGGACATGGGCTCCTGAAAGATCATGCCCATATCGCGGCCGCGCAGTTCCCTCCTGCGCTGAGCGCTTGCCTTGCAAAGGTCTTCTCCGAGGAATAGTATGCTGCCCGATTGACGCACCTTTGAGCCTGAATAGAGGCCCATGATGCTCCGGGCGGTAACGCTCTTGCCGCTGCCCGATTCGCCCACGAGCGCGAGCACTTCCCCTTCGTCGATATGGAAGGATACGCCGTCCGATGCCTTGACTATGCCGTCGAAGGTACAGAAATGAGTGCGGCTATCCTTAACTTCCAATAGGCGGGCCATGCGCTAAGCCTCCAGCTTTTCTACGGTGCCGTTCGGATCCAGGGCGTCCCTGAAGGCGTCGCCCACGAAATTAAAGGAAAGCACGGCTATCATGATGAAGAGCCCCGGCAGCATGAGCCAGGGATAACTCTGTATGGCGCTAATGGACTGCGCCTGCTTGAGGAGCAGCCCCCAGCTCGTCATAGGCTCTTTTATGCCGAGGCCGAGGAAGCTTATCGTGCTCTCGCCGAGTATCATGCCGGGTACCGAGAGCGTGGCTACCACGATCAGGTAACTGGCCACGTTCGGTATGATATGCGCCCGTATGATTTTGAAGGGCCTTACGCCGGCGGACTTGGCAGCGAGCACGTATTCCTTTTCGCGCAGGCTCAGGGCCATGCCACGCACCACGCGCGCCACGCCCATCCAGCCTATGAACGACAGGACGATGACTATGCCGAAATAGAGATAGGTGCTGGGCCAGGTAGGCGGTATGATCACCGCCAGGGCCAGCCAGAGCGGTATGCGAGGGAAGGAGCGGAGTATTTCTATGAGGCGCTGTATAAGCGTATCGAGGACGCCGCCGAAGTAGCCGGATATGGCTCCCACGATGGCGCCTATGATCACGGATAGCGCGGTGCCAATAAGCCCGGCGGAAAGCGATACGCGCGAGCCGTGCAGTATGCGGGAAAAGAGATCCCGGCCGAACTGGTCGCCTCCCCAGATGTTCAAGGGCACGGCGTAGGTCCTGGCCTCCTCGCCGGAGCCCTCGTCCGGCTCGATAGTAAGGCTCGCGTCTCCCAGGCCGAAGAGGTGCAGGTCCATGTCTATGAAGCCCAGGAGCTTATACGGCGAACCTTGCACGAAAAAGCGCAGGGGATAGGCCAGGCTCTCATCCTCGCGGTACTCGAGCCTGAAGGTATCGGGGTTACGGCTTTGTTTCTTAGCGTATACGAAGGGGCCAATAAAACGGCCTTCGTGTATCCAATGTATCCTGCTAGGAGCGGCGTAGGCGGCAAGCTCGTTGCTGTCCCGCATGCCGTAGGGGGCTATGAAGTCGGCAAAGATAGCGCCGAGATACAAAACGCCCAAGCATATAAGTCCTACCCTGCCCAGCCTGTGCTTCATGAAGCTCGCGAGCCTGCGGTCCCGTTTCATGCGTCGTTTCTCCATCGGCTAGCTCATCCGTATGCGGGGATCCAGCAGGGCAAGGGCTAGGTCGGCAAGCAGGCTGCCGACTTGGGTAATAAAGGCTATGAACATCAAAAAGGCCATTACCAGGTATTGGTCGCTATTGAGCAGGGCCTCGTAAAAGAACGGCCCGATGGTAGGCAAGCCTATGACTATGGAAGCGGTGATGGTACCGGAAAAAACCTCGGGCAGCTGCATGCCCGCTATGCTTATCATGGGGTTGATGGCGTTCTTGAGCACGTGGCCGCGCACGGCCGCGTCTTTGAGGCCGCGGGCGCGCAGCGCTTCCACGTAAGGCGCGCTCGACGCGTCCAGGAAATTGCCGCGCATGACGCGCAGGAGCGAGGCCACGCCGGCGGCGCCGATGACGACGACGGGTACCCAGAGGTGCTTGGCGAGGTCCCAGAGCTTAGCCAGGGACCAAGGCGCGCTTACGTACTCGCTGGAAAACAGGCCGCCCACGCTCGTGGAGCCCATGCTTACCAGGGCGAACATGATGAGTATGGCTAAAAAGAAATCGGGCACGGACAGGCCCAAGAAAGCCCCTCCGGTAAGCGCGTAATCGCCGGCGCTCCGCGGGTGCGTGGCCGAGTATACGCCGAGGGGTATGGCAAGCAACCATTGAAAGGCTATGGCGAGCAGGGCTATGACTATGGTCCAGCCCATGCGCTCGGCTATGAGATCCCAAACGGGGCGCCGAGAGGCGAAGGACCAGCCGAAATCCCCGCGGGTCACGATACCGCCTATCCATAGGCCATAGCGCTCGACCGGCCCCTTATCCAGGCCGTACTCGAGGCGTATGGTATCGATCTGTTCCTGGGTGATATCGGGGTTCGACAGGAATTGCGTAACGTAGTCGCCCGGCTGCAGCTCCACCACGGCAAAGCATATCATGGATACGGCGAGCATCATGGGCACCATGATGAGCACTCGCCGGATTACGAAGGACCACATGGCGGAACTCCTAGGATAGGGCTTACGGCCGGCTCCCGCGCGGAGGCCGGCAAGCCGGCGCCCTGAGGCGCCGGCTTAGGGCGCGAATCAGTTCTTAAGGTAAACCGTATAGGGCGTGAATACAATCAGGCCCTGCTTGTTGATGTAGAAGTTTCCTACCTTATTGCTGGCGCCGTAGAGGTTCATGCTCTTCACAACGAAGATTATGGGTATCTCGTCGGCGTATATAGCCTGGAATCGGTCATAGAGGGCCTTGCGCTTGGCCTGATCCATCTCTATGGCGCCCTGCTCGAAAATATCGTAGAGCTCCTTTTCCCAGGGATACATTTCAGCGAAAACGGGCTTCGTGTCCGCGTCTTTGGTGGATATGTGCCAGTAGTACAGATTTCCGGTGGGCTGGTAAATGCCCTTGCGCAGATGGGGGTCGGGCTGATTGCCAAACGCGCGTATGCACATATCGAAGGCGCCCGAATTTATCTTCTCGCCGAAGAGCTTGGCGTCCACGGATTGCATCTCGAGCTTTACCCCGATCTTCTTGAGGTTCTCGGAGAGCAGCATGGCCGTCTCGACATGCTCCTTGGTGGTGTCTACCGTGAGCACGATCTCGAGGGGCTTGCCGTCGGAGCGGTCGAGCCAGCCGTCGCCATTGCCGTCCTTGAGGCCTATGCCCGCGAGCAAGGCCTTGGCAGCGTTAAGGTCAAAGGCCCTGCGCAGCTTTTCCACGGCCGGATTATAGAACCCCTTATTTGAAGGCAATACCGGCGTTCCGCCTAAGACGGCCAAGCCGCTGTATACCTGTTCTATAATCTTCTTGCGATCAAGCGAGCGTTCCACCGCCATGCGGAATTCCTTGGTCCTAAGCAATTTCTGCAGCACGGGATCCTTGGAATCGAAATTGAACGCTATGTGCATGGGCGAGGGCGTGGGCTTGGTGGGCTCGGTACGGAAAATAGCGAAGGGAGCCTTCTTGGACAATTCCTTTTCCTTGAGGGAGGGGAACTGGGCGGCGGAAATATTATCCGTATAGCTGATCTCGCCGGCCTCGAATTTGAGCATGGCGGCCTCATTGTCTTTTACGATGAGGTACTCGAGGAAATCGGCGTAGGGCAGCAGGTTGCCCTTGCTGTCCACGCGCCAGGAATAAGGATTGCGCTTGAGTATGACGCGCTGGTCCACGATGTAGCGGTCGAGCACGTAGGCGCCGGTGCCTACTATTTGCGTCAGGTCCGAGTTGGTGGTCCAGGGGTTGTTCACCGAGCTCATGTCGGCCTTATTGATGAGCGGCTCAAGCTTGTGCTTGGGCACCATGAGCACGAAGGTGAGCGAGGTGAAGATGGTGCCCACGGGGCGCGCCATGGTGACCTTCACAGTGCGGTCGTTTACCTTGCTCCACTCGAAGGGCTTGCCGTCTACCATGAACACCGTGGACTGATTGCCCAGCGCGTTCTTGTTCTGCACGTAGTAGTCCATGGTGAAGATGACGTCGTCGGCGGTAAAGGGCACGCCGTCCGACCATTTAATGTCCCGAAGCTCGAAGATCACGCTGTTGCCGTCGATCTTCCAGGATTTAGCCAGGCCGGGCTCGAGGGCGTTATTGACCGGGTTCATCTCCACGAGCCTGTCGAGGGCCTGCTGCTGTATGGTGTAGGTATTGTTATCGCCCAGCACGCCGTAGTAGTTGAAGGTCTGAGGCGCGCCAGGCAGGCGCAGGGACACCGTGCCGCCCCTGTTGGGATTGGCGTCGGCGGTGAGCTGGGTATCCACGACCTTGGCGTCCTTGGTTTGCACGGCGAGCTTGGCCTTCGACGCCGGGGTCAAGGCAGTGGCTTGGGCATAGGCCGAAGCGCAGGCGAGTATGGCCATTACGACGAGTACGCCCAACCTGATTCGTTTCATTTCTTCCTCCTTGTATATATGGGCGCCGCCGGCATTCCGGCCGGCTAAGCGCCTACCGCGGCGCGAGGCGCCGTACCCACGGGGCCTAGCGCCCTGACGGGACAGCGGCCCTGCGCGTCCAGTGAACCACGTAAAAATTCCGCCGCGGCGAGGGCGGAGCCTCGGCTGTACTCATAGGCGCAGGCTAAGGGCGTATCCGCGCCTAGCGCATCCGCTACCAGCATTGCGTCGTAGGGGCTGCGCATGGAAAGGCAGGCTATATCCAGCCGGCGCTTATGGCGCTCCCGCGCGAGCGCCGCTAAAAGGTGGCGCTGCCCCTCATTCTTCTCGGGCGCATAGAGCCCCAGCGCCACGGCCCCCTCGCGGAGCTCGGCCAGGCAAAGTTCTATATCGCCTAGGCTCGGATTTTGCGCCAGGCGTATACAGAACACCCCGCCATGCATGCTTTCCAGGCACGACGATACCGTCATCGGCCCTAGAGCCGCGTCTTCCACGCCGGTCAGATTGTCGGGCAATATATCGATGTAGCAGCCGCCCCCGGCCAGCCAGCCTGAGCCCCCGAGGCTCGGGCGAGGAGGCTCGCCCTGTATGACGCTCAGGCTCGCCCGGGAGAGCCTGGCCGAGAGCTCGAGCGTAGCGGGGGCGCGCAGGGCCTTCAAGGCGGCCCTTTCATCGGCCGCGGGAGCGGCCATGCGTTTCTTAGCCGCGCTTATGCGGGTTATCGAAGCGTCAAGCCGCTCCATGCTCACGCGGCCATCGAGGACGGCGCGCTTTATGGCATCGAAGGCCTCGTCCTGCAGCGCCGCGGTATGGCTTATGCACAGGAGGTCGGCGCCGGCGAGGAAGGCGCGCAAGGCAAGGTCATCGTAGCGCTCGTGTACGGCCTTCATCTCAAGGCAATCGGTGACGATCAGCCCGGAAAAGCCCAGGGTTTCCCGTAAAAGCCCCGTGAGCACGCGGGCAGATAGGGTAGCGGGCAGCTCCTCGGGCTCCACCGCGGGGAAGAGGATGTGGGCGCTCATGATGGCGGGCACGCCTTCGGCGATGAGGCGGCGGAACGGGACCAGCTCCACCTCGTCAAGGCGCCGGCGCGTTGCCGACACGAGGGGAAGGCCCAGGTGCGAATCGACGACGGTATCGCCATGCCCGGGAAAATGCTTAGCGCAGGCGAGGATGCCCCGAGCGCTAAGCCCCCTGGCATAGGCCGATGCGAGCGCGGCCACGGACTCCGGATCCTCCCCGAAGCTGCGCACGCCTATGACGGGATTGGCGGGATTTATATTTACGTCCGCTACGGGAGCGAGATTCAGGTTGATGCCGAGGGCGGCGAGCTCGGTTCCGTTAATGCTTGCCAAGGCAGTCAGGTCGGCGATATCCGCGCCGCCGCCGAGCGCCGCGCCCAGGGCCATGGCGCCGGGAAGGGGGGTAAGGCCTTCTACCAGGCGGGCTACTATGCCGCCTTCCTGATCCACGGCGATGAGGGGCGCAATCCCGCAGCGCTTGAGCAGGGCTTCGCGCAGGCTCATGTTCTGCCGGTAGACGGCCGAAGGATCCGAGACGTTGCGGGAGAAGAGTATGATATTGCCGAACGGCCGCTTGTCGAGCCGATCTTTGAACGAGGCGAGGCCCTCGCCGCCCGCGGGAAAGCCTACTAAAAAGAGCTGCCCTATTTTTTGATCCAGGGAGAGAGCTTCTACGCCGGGCATTTCTTGCGACATGCGCTTAGTATCTCCCGACTTTAAAAATAACGCAACATTATTTTAGTATTTTTTATATTTTACTGAAATATTATTCCAAGCCTCCGAAAACTATGCTACACTGACTATACTGCGAACCACACACTGCGGAGGCTTCATGACGAGCGGCTTGGCCCTATTAAAGGAAATACAGGCTTCCTGCACGGACGCCGAGAGAAAAATAGCCGACCACCTCATCGACAATCCCAAGACCGCCGTTTTTTGCACTATAGCGGAGTTGGCCCACCAGGCCGGCAGCAATCCGTCCGCGGCTATACGCCTCTGCAAGCGCGCGGGACTGTCGGGCTACCGCGAATTGCAGCTACTGCTTACCAGGGATCTCTACTCCCAAGACAGCGGCCAGGATAGTACCGACGATAGCCCGGAAATGGCCATAGAGCTTGACTCGAGCCTTAGCGTGGAAACCATAGCTCAGGCCGTGGTGCTCAAGACCAAGGAGGCGCTCGACAGGGCGCTCTCGCTCATAAACCCGGGAGCGATAGAAAGCGCGGCCGCGCTTATACTTAAGGCGCGCTCGGTAGCCATACTGGGCGCGGGCGCCAGCGCCAACGTGGCTTATGATTTTTTCCAGAAGCTCACCCGCATCGGCATCGTCGCCACCTTTTCCTTCGACGCGGACGTGCAGACCAGCATAGCCTGCGGCCTGGACGGGCGCGACGTGAGCGTGGCTTTTTCCTATTCGGGACGCACCGAGGCCACCAACGCCAGCGCCTTGGAGGCAAAAAAATCAGGCGCCGCCCTCATCGCGGTAACGAGCGTGGGCAGCAATCCCCTGGAGAAAATGGCGCAGCTCACGCTGCAGGTTCCCAAGACCGAGCCGCTCCTGAGAACCGGCGCGTCGCTATCGCGCAGCACCCAGCTGGCCATCGTGGATATACTCTATACGGCCATCGTGTGCAGGAGCATAGAGCGCTCGATACCGAGGCTGGAGCGCAGCATGAAGGCCGTGCACAACAAGGGGCATGCGGACGAGCCTGCCTGATAAGCGCGGGCTTAAGGCTGGACGATACGCAGAGAAAGACAGGATCTAGGACTATGAACGACAAGCATGGCGAAATGGCAGACGGCGCTGAAAAGGGCATGGACTTAAGCCTTCTCACCACCGAAAAAGAAAATCCCCATTCCCGCGACATAGACGCCAGGTCCACCTTCGAGGTGCTGGCCCTGATAAACGGCGAGGACAAGAAAGTCCCCTACGCGGTGGAAGCCGCCCTGCCCTCCCTGGCCGCCCTCGTAGACGACGTGGTAGCCTCGTTCAAGCGGGGAGGCAAGCTCGTCTACATAGGGGCGGGTACCTCGGGCAGGCTCGGCGTCCTGGACGCTTCCGAATGCCCCCCCACCTTCGGCACGCCGCCCGCCATGGTGCAAGGCCTCATAGCCGGCGGCAGGGAGGCGCTTACCCGCGCCGTGGAATGGGCGGAGGACAAGCCGGAGCAGGGCATAGCCGACCTTGAGGCCATAGCCTTCTGCGCTGACGACGTCCTCATAGGCATCACCGCCTCAGGCCAGGCCCCCTACGTCCTTGGCGCGCTTGAGCGCGCGCGGGAGCTCGGCGCCGTGGTAGGGGCCATATCCTGCAACCAGAATTCCGAGACCTTCAAGTACGCCCGCCATAAGATTTTCGTGGACGTAGGTCCCGAAGTGCTCACCGGGTCGACCAGGCTTAAATCGGGCACGGCCCAGAAGCTCGTCCTCAACATGATTACCACCACCGCCATGATCAAGCTGGGCAAGGTATATAAGAACCTCATGATCGATTTGAGCCCCGTGAATAAGAAGCTCGTGGAGCGCTCCAAGAACCTCATAATGAGGGCGGGCGAGTGCGACCGCGCCACGGCGGAAGACGCCTTCATAAAATCCGGGAAGAGGCCGAAGATAGCGATTTTGATGGTCCTGCTCGGCATAGGGGCGGAGGAGGCGGAACGGCTCGTAAGGAGGCACGACGGGCACCTGTCCAGTGCCGTAAAAGCCTTCAAGGACGGCAACGAGGGAGCGGACGCCCCATGACGGCCAGCGGCCTAACGAGGCTCGCGCGCGACCCCAGGCTCTTAGCGGCCTACGCCGACAAGGGCGAAGCCTTGGGGCTCGTGGCCAATCCCAGCGCCCAGGCCGAAGGCTTTACGCCCGCCCAGGCGGTGCTCGCCC
>JBGSKZ010000066.1:0-9609 GCA_041741035.1 Treponematales bacterium | reverse complement strand
GCCGCCCTCTTCCTGGGCCTGCTCGCCAGCGCCCTCTACTCATGGGGCGGCGTGGGCGCCGGCTATTTCCTCCCGGTAGCGCGCTAGCTCCGCGCCGTTGCCCAGTACGAAATGCCCCGGCGCGGCTTCCTGCCAGCTGGGGCCTTCTTTGCTATAGTCGTGGCAAGCGGGGTCGTATACGCGTATCTTCTTGCGCTTCTCCTGCCTGGGATCGGGCACGGGTATGGCCGAAAGCAGAGCCTGGGTGTAGGGGTGCAGGGGATGCTCGAACAGCTCCTCCGTCTCGGCGAGCTCCACGATATCGCCCTTGTTGATGACCGCTATGCGGTCGGTTATGAAGCGCACCACCGACAGGTCATGGGCTATGAAGAGATAGGTAAGGCCCTTCTTTTTCTGCAGTTCGGAAAGCAGGTTGAGCACCTGGGCGCGTATGGACACGTCGAGGGCGGAAATGGGCTCGTCGGCCACCAGGAGCTCAGGCTCCATAATGAGGGCCCTGGCTATGCCTATGCGCTGGCGCTGGCCGCCTGAGAATTCGTGCGGGAAGCGGCTGGCGAATTCGGGCAACAGGCCCACTTCCAGCAGGGCTTTCTCAACCTTGGCCTTGCGCTCGGCTTCGTTGGCGAAGCCCCCTATGTTGTACAGGCCTTCGGACACTATGTAGTCCACCTTGGCACGCTCGTTGAGCGATGCCATGGGATCCTGGAATATCATCTGTATCTTCTGCACCACCTCGCGGTCCAGCTCTTTAGATATGGGGCCGCTTATCTGCCTTCCCTTCCAGAGTATGCGGCCGGAGGAAAGCTCGTTGATGCGCACGATGCTGCGGCCTATGGTGGTCTTGCCCGAACCCGATTCCCCCACCAGGCCGAAGGTTTCGCCCTTCCTTATATCGAAGCTGACGTCCTTTACCGCCGCGAAGCGTTTCTTGGCGGAGCCGCCGAACTCCACCCGGAGTTTATCCACCGTGAGCAGGGCCTCGTTCATGGCTGGCTCCTTTCGTATTTGGCCTTGAGCGCCCTGATGGCGGCCGGCGGCTCGAGCTTGGGGGCGCGGCTATCGAGCAGCCAGCTCCGTACCGTATGAGTGGGGCTTACCCTGAAATCGGGCGGCTCCAGCAGAAAGTCTATATTGAGTGCCTTGGGATTGCGGGGGGCGAAGGCGTCGCCCCGCACGGGGTTAAAGAGGTTGGGCGGCGTGCCCTTGATGGCGTAGAGCGCCTCATGCTTGACGCCAAGCTGCGGCAGCGAGGACAGGAGGGCCCAGCTGTAGGGGTGCCGCGGGTCGTAGAAGAGCTCTTCCACCGTGCCCTGCTCTATGATCTGCCCCGCGTACATGACGGCCACGCGGTCCGCCACGTTGGCCACCACGCCTAGGTCGTGGGTTATGTATATGGTGGTAAAGCCGAAATCGCTCTGCAAGGCGCGTATGAGATCCAGTATCTGCGCCTGTATGGTAACGTCGAGCGCGGTGGTAGGCTCGTCGCATATGAGTATCTTGGGCTTGCAGGCCATGGCTATCGCTATGACGACGCGCTGCCTCATGCCGCCGGAGAATTCGTGCGGGTACTGCTTGTGCCGGCTCTGCGCGTCGGGTATGCCCACCTTGGACAGTATGTCTATGGCGGCCAGGGTAGCGTGCCTGCCCGAGAGGCCCTGATGCAGCTCGAGCACCTCCTCTATCTGCTTGCCTATGGTGCGCAGGGGATTCAAGGCGGTCATGGGATCCTGGAACACCATGGATATTTTCTTGCCCCGTATGCGCCGCCACTCGTCCTGGCTCTTGTAGCCCGCTATGTCGTTTCCCTCAAACGCGATGGAGCCCGAGTCCACCCAGCCGTTCTGGTCAAGCATGCCTAGGAAGCTCTTGGTAAAGACGGATTTGCCCGAGCCCGACTCGCCCACTATGGCGAGGGTCTCCCCTTCGTAGAGATCGAGGCTCGCGCCGCGTATGGCCGTGAGCACCTGGCCGCGCAGATTGAATTTTATCACGAGGTCCCGAACTGATAGTAAAGGCGCTGTGCTAGCCATCGGGGCCTCCTATACGTGGTTCCTGGGATCCGACGCGTCGGAGAACGCGTTGCCCAGTATGTAGAACGATATGGTTATGATGGATACGACTATCGTGGGAAAGATTAGCTGATAGCGCAACTCGGGCGCCATCATGATGAGCCTGCCCTCGTTCACGAGGTTGCCCAGCGAGGGTATGCTTATGGGCAGGCCCAGGCCTATATAGGTAAGGAACACTTCCCAGCCTATGGTGCCGGGTATGGACAGCGCGGTCTTGAGCATGATGACCGATACGAGGTAGGGCAGTATGTTGCGGGTGATGATGCGGCCGCTCGGCGTGCCCAGGCAGCGCGAGGCGAGGTTGTACTCCCGGTCGCGGATTATGACGATCTGGTTCCGCACGAAGCGGGCAAGGCCTATCCAGCCGGTGGCGCACATGGCTATGACCATGGTCTTAAAGCTCGGCTTCATGATATATGCCAAGAGCATAAGAATGATGGTCGTGGGTATGTTGTTGAGCACGTTATAGATCTCGGTCATGGCCCGGTCGAGCTTGCGCGCGTAGCCCCAGAGCGCGCCGTAGGCTATGCCTATGACCATCTCGGCTATGCCCACCAGTAGGCCTATGAGGAGGCTGGTGCGCGTGCCGCTCCATATGCGCGACCAGAGGTCCTGGCCTATGGAATTGGTGCCGAACCAAAATTCGGCGCTCGGGCGCAGGTTGCGGTATTGGATGTTCGTAAGCGGGTCTATGTGGATATGCAGCGGATCCTTCTGCCCGGGCAGGATGGGCTGAATGAAGGTGAACAGGAGTAGGGAGCCCAGCACCACGAGCAAAAAGAGCGCCACGCGGTTCTTGAAGAACACCTGGAAGGTGCTGCGCCAATAGGAGTAGTTGGAGTAGCCGCCGCGCTCGCTCGCTTCCGCGTCGAATTCGGCGAACTTGAAGAGGGACGGGTCGTCCATGTTCACGGGCGCGTCGCTTTTATCGGTACTCATTAGCGCGCCCCCTCGGTCTTGGTAAGCTTTATGCGCGGGTCGAAGGCGGCCATCAAGAGGTCGCCCAGGTAGAGCCCCAGGATACCTACGGACGAGAAGATTAGGCAAAGCGCCTGCACCAGGGGATTATCCTGCCGTTGGATGACGTCGACGAGGAGCCCTCCCATGCCCGGTATGGAATAGAGCGATTCAATATAGATAGAGCCGGATACGGTGGCCAGTATGGCGGCCGGCAGATACTGGGCCATGGGCACGTAGGCGTTGCGCATGACGTGCTTGACCATGATGGCCGAGTCTGACAGGCCCTTGGCACGCGCCAGCTTGATGTAGTCCTTGTTCAATTCGTCCACCATGTAGCGTCGCATCCACATGGCGTAGCCGGCTATGCCCACGATGGCCATGGATATGACCGGCAGTATCCAGCTTGAGGGGCGGTACTTGTCGAAGAGCAGGGGCACTTTGAACAGGCTCGTGCCGTAGAGCTGTACGAAGAGCAGGTATACCGCCGATGGCACCGAGGTGACGAACACGATATAGGCCGTCCAGGTCTTGTCCCAGAAACGGCCCTTGTAGCGGGTCATGTGTATGCCCATGGCCAGGCCCATGACTATGGACATGACGGTGGCCACGACGCCGAAGCGCACCGAGTAGGGCACCCGCGGCGCTATGACCTCGAGCACGGGCACGTCTTTGCGGTAGATCGTCGACTTGCCCAGGTCGCCTTGCAGAAGGCCCTTGTAGAAGCGGCCTATCTGCTCGTACCAGGGGTCGAGCAGGCCCATCTTGTCGAGGATGGCCTCTTTTTGGCTCTCGGTGAGCTTGTCGAAGGCGTCGCCGAAGTAGCCCTCTATGGGCAGGAGGCGCATTAAGAGGAAGACGGCGGTTACGACGATAAATAGGGTAACGATCGATTGGGCTAAGCGCTTGAGCGAATACTTAAGCATAGTTAGTAGGCTGAAAGCCCCCTCCTTGCCTGGTTGAAGGATGCGCGAAGACGGAGGCTTCGCGAAGCGCGCCCGCCGGGCATGCCCGGCGAGCGCGTCAGAGCCTAAACTACCGCTTAGGTAGAAAGGAGCGCTTTATTTTGCCTTGCTGAGCGCCGCGTCGCGGGTCTTGTTCCACGCCGCTTCGAGGCTGGCGTATTCGGCGGCGGTGATGGGCTTGGGCAGCACTACCTGGCCCTTGAACTTAAGCACCGACATGCCGAAGGGCGCGTAGGGCGACGCGTAGGGCTCGAGCTTGGAGGCCATGTAGCCGCCGCCGCCGACCCGGTACGGTATAACGAAGGCTTCGCCGATGAGGAAGGCTTCCGCCGCGGCGAAAAGCTCGTAGCGCTTCTTCATGTCCACGACCTCGGCCTTGGCCAGGTTCACCATGCTCTCGTACTTGGGTACGCCGTTAACCTGCGGGTAGCCGGTGGCCAGCTCGGGCCAGTTGTAGTTGGAGCCCACGGTGAAGGGGTCGGTATAGGTTTCGGGATCGGCGTAGTCCGGGCCCCAGTTCACTTCCTGGAAGGCATAGTTGCCCGCGCGGCGCGTGGCGTTGAGGAAGCCGGTGGCGGGGAAGGCCACCGGTATGATATCGATAAAGTCCTTGCCCAGGAGAGTCTCCATCTGCTGCTCTATGACTTGAACGCGGTTGGTCCAGTCGGTGCTTCCGGAGTTGTATGGCATCATTACCTTTATTGGCAGCTTGGCCTTGCCCGTAAGGTCCTTTATGGCCTTGGCCTTGAAATCGAGGGCGAGCTTGGCGTTGAAGCTATCGGCCTTGCTTATCTTGCCGAGGGCTCCCTTGTCCACGAAATCGCTGCCCGCGGCGTTGGCGAAGCCCGCCGGCGTTATGGTGTTGGAGAGCTGGCGCTGCGGGTTGTAGGGGTCCAAGGTGGTATGGGCGGCCTTGCGGTCGAGGGCGTGGAAAAGAGCCTTGCGGAAGTTGAGGTTGTTCACCGCTATCTTCCAGTTGTCGGGCTCGTATTCGGCGGCGAACTTAGGGTTGAAGTTGAAGGCATAGAAATATGTATAACTGCTAAAGCGGGCGGGAACGACGATATCCTTGCGGGCGGGGTCCTTGGTCCAGGTGTCCAGTATGGAAGAAGGAATGTCGGTGTACGATATCTCGTTGCGCAGGAAGAGCTCGGGGGACAGCGTGGCCGCTTCCCGGTTGTAGCGGTACACGAGCCTGGGTATGGCCACGTTGGCCGCGTCCCAGTAGGCCGCGTTCTTGGTAAGCACGCGGGTAACCTGGGGCTCGAATTCGCTCATGATATAGGCGCCGTTGTAGAGCACGTTCTGATTGCCTACGCCGAAGCGGCTGCCCTGTTCGGCGAGGAACTTGCCGTTGACGGGCAGGAAGGTTACGTAGCTGAGCATGGACAGGAAGTAGGGAACGGGTTTTTCCAGGGTATACTGCAGGGTATACTTATCCAGGGCCTTTACGCCGACCTGGCTGAAGTCGGTAACGGCGCCTTCCCAATAGGCTTCGCCGTTCTTGACCACCTGGTAGATGACGTCGGCGGTAGAGGAGGCGTTGGCCTTGGTCATGATGTACTTGGCGGCGTCCACCCAGTCCTGGGCCGCCACTTCGGCGTAAGCCTTTCCGTCATGGCTCAGCCATTGCACGCCCTGGCGGAGCTTGAAGGTCCATACCAGGCCGTCGGGGCTGGAGGTCCAGGATTCGGCGAGCGCGGGCTTGAGCGCGCCGTATTTATCGTACTCCACGAGGTTGTCTATCGTGTTTGCGAACATGAAGTGCTCATTCTCCGAGCCGGAGATGAGATAGTTCAGCGTCGTTACTTCACCGGAGTATATGGTGTAGTACGCATCGGAACTCCGAGCCTGATCCTTGTCTCCCATGGCGAACGAGCTCATGGCAAACATGATAAGCATGATAGCGACGAACAAGGCAATCTTGGTCTTCATCGTATCCTTCTTTCCTGTCGTGGATTCTATGAACGGTAACACCGTCATCGCATTATCATTATTTCATTGTTTTTTTCAATCGTCAAACAAATCATTTTTTAAAATTCGCTCTAGTTCCTAACTCTTGGCGTGCTTTTTTCATGACCGGAGCTGCTTTTCTTGGTTTAATGATTCTATAAAAAGAAACAAAAAGAAAAAAAACTGGACGAAGTAGCCAAGACCATAGATACTCAAAAAGCCAAGGAGTATGCATGGTCGACAGGCGGGCATGGGCGGAAGTAGACCTCAGGGCAATAACGCGTAACCTCAAAGCCATACGCGCGGGCATGAACCCGCGGGTGGAACTCTGCGCGGTGGTCAAGGCGGACGGCTATGGGCACGGTTCCCTGGCCGTGTCGAGGGCCGCGCTCGCCGGAGGGGCGGACAGGCTGGCCGTAGCCTTGGTGGAAGAAGGCGTGGTTCTGCGCAAGGCAGGTTTTACCTGCCCCCTTATCGTGCTCGGGTATACCGGGGTCGAAGAGGCGCCGCGGGCCATCAGCTACGACCTTGAGCTCTGCGTCGTATCGTTTGAGAACGCGCAGGCCATCGGCCTGGAGGCGGCGCGGCAGGGTCGGGTGGCGGCGCTTCACCTCATGGTCGACACGGGCATGCACAGGCTCGGCGTGGACTACACGGACGCGCCGGACTGCGCCGAGCGCATAGCCGCCCTGCCATCGCTGAGCCTGGAGGGCGTATGTTCGCATTTCGCCGACGCCGATTCCCCCGATCAGGCCTTCGCGCGGCTACAGGTGGCGCGCTTCAAGGAAGCGCTCGCCCTCATGGCGGCCCGCGGCGTGCATCCTCGCGTTCGCCACATGGCCAACAGCGCGGCCACTCTCTTCCTGCCCGAAGCGCATTTCGACATGGTACGGGTGGGCATAGCCATGTACGGACTGCGCGCATCGTCCGAGCGCCCCTCCAGCATACGGCTCGTGCCCGCCCTCTCCCTCAAGGCGCGCATAAGCCAGGTGCGCCGCGTGCCGGCCGGCGATTCCATAAGCTACGGGAGGTCGTTCGTGGCCGGCCGCGAGCTGCGCATAGCGGTGCTGCCCATAGGCTACGCCGACGGCCTGGACCGCGCCTTGTCCAACCGCGGCCGCGTGTGCTTCAAAGGCGGGAGCGCTCCCATCGTGGGGCGGATATGCATGGATCAGCTCATGGTGGATATCACGGATCTGCCCGGGCTGGCCGAGGGCGACGAGGCGGTTATCGCGGGCCGGGACGGGCCGCCCATAGCCGAGCTAGCGGGTCTCTTGGGCACGATCGACTATGAGATAGCCTGCTCCATACGGTCGCGGGTGCCGCGCCTCTACGTGGAAAGGAATACCGAGATGAGCGAGATAGAGTTCCGTAAATACCATAGCCTGGGAAACGACTACCTCGTGGTCGACCCCCGCAGCCTGCCGGTTCCGCCCTCCGAACGGGCCGTCAAGGCGCTCTGCGACCGCACGAGCGGTATAGGCTCCGACGGCCTGCTCATAGGCCCGCTGCGGGACGGCTCCGGCCTGGACCTGCGCATATACAATCCCGACGGCAGCGAAGCGGAGAAGAGCGGCAACGGCCTCATGATTTACTCCTGGTTCCTCTACGAGCAGGGCATGGCAGGCCCCGGTCTCTTTCCCCTTATGACCGAGGGCGGCGGCGTGCGCGCGCTCATCGAGGACGCCAAGGCCAGGATAGTCCGCGTGGACATGGGCCAGGCCAGCTTCGACGCGCGCTCCATGGGCCTGCGCAGCGCCGAGAAGGAAATCGTGGGCAAGGACATGACCCTCGACGGCAGGCCTTACGCCATTACCTGCGTGTCGGTGGGCAATCCCCATTGCGCCCTCATCATGAATAAGGTGACGCCGGGCCATGCGCGCTTCCTCGGCCCCATATTGGAAAACCATGAGCTCTTTCCCCATAGGGTAAACGCCGTCTTCGTGGAAGTCATAGACGGCGCCTCGCTGCGCATAGAGATTTGGGAGCGCGGGGCCGGCTATACCATGGCCTCGGGCACTTCGGCCTGCTCCGCCGCCGCCGCCGCGCGGCGCTTGGGCCTGGTGGGAGACGCCGTGGCGGTGAGCATGCCCGGCGGCGTCATCGATATACGCTTCGAGGGCGATCGCGTGCTCATGACCGGCACGGTGGAGCCCTTGTTCTACGGGCGCTTCTCCGAGGCCCTCAAGGCAAGGCTCCACGACGAAGGCGAGGATGCTGCCCCCATGATGAGGGATACCCGCCTGGAAGTGGACCTTGACGCCATAGAGCACAACGTGGGCGTCGTGCGCGGCCTGCTCGCCGGCGGGCCCGCTTCAAGCCATAGTGGCACCACGCCGGTTCTCGCGGCAGTGCTCAAGGCCGACGCCTACGGCCTAGGCGCGCTTACCGTGGCCGGAAGCCTCCTCAAGGCCGGCGCGGAACTGCTGGCGCTGGCCTGCCTTCCCGAGGCCCTGGAACTGCGGGAACGCTATCCGGACGCGCCACTCCTGGTCATGGGCCACACGCCTGACCGCCTGCTCGACATGGCGGTGCGGGAGCGGGTAGCCTGCACGATCTTCGACGAGAAACAGGCCGCTATCCTGTCCGAAGCGGCGTCTCGGGCCGGCGTAGCCGCCGCCGTTCATATAAAGCTGGATACCGGCATGAACAGGCTCGGCCACAAGCCCGGCCCGGGCGACCGCGAGCTTTTTAAGCGCCTGGCCGCCCTGCCCGGGCTGGACATACGGGGCGTATTCAGCCACCTGGCCCTCTGCGACCGCGAAAGCGACCGCGCCCAGTACGAGCTCTTCCAGCGTACGGTGAGGGACATGGAGGAGGCAGGCCTTTCCCCGCCCCTCCGGCACCTCTGCGATTCCATAGGCCTCATGCGTTACCCCGAATACCGCCTGGATATGGTGCGCGCGGGCGCGGTGCTCTATGGGGTAACGCCCATGAACACGCCTTTATCCGCCAGCGTGGATATACGCGTGCCCTTCGCCCTGCGCACGCGCATAAGCCGGCTCCGCGCCCTTAAAGCCGGCGAAGGCGTGGGCTATGACTACAGCTGGAAGGCGCCCGAAGGCGGCGCCCTGCTGGCTACCCTGCCCGTGGGCTATGCCGACGGCTATCGCCGCTGCCTGGCCAATACCGGCTACGCCCTAGTCCGGGGCAGGCGCGTACCCGTGGTGGGCCTCGTGTGCATGGATCAATGCACGCTGGACCTGAGCGAGTTGCCCGACGCGCGCGAGGGCGACGAGGTGCTCCTCCTCGGCCGCGGCCCGGACGGCGAATTGCCCATACTGGAGATGGCAAGCTGGGCCAAGACCAACCGCAACGAGATCATAAGCGCCATAGGCCGCAGGGTGCCCAGGCTGTACCACAGAGGCGGCGCGAAGCTTGCGTGCCGCGACTATGTGCTGAACAGGGAGGAAGTATATGGATAGCGCTAAGCTGCGCGACGAGGCGGCCGCCATGGAAGGCTGGCTTGTGAGGCTGCGCCGCGAGTTCCACGCCGAGCCCGAGCTTGGCCTCGAGGAACATAAGACGGCGGCCAAGATAGAGCGCGAGCTCGACGCGCTGGGCATAGAGCATGTACGCCACGGCACCGCCGTGGTGGGCCTCGTGCGCGGCGCAATGCCCGGCCCTACGGTGGCCTTGCGCGCCGATATGGACGCGCTGCCCAT
>JBGSKZ010000065.1:0-1926 GCA_041741035.1 Treponematales bacterium | reverse complement strand
GCCGCCGGGCGGGCCTCCCGCGGCCCAAGCGCTCCTATTCGAATATATGGACGGGGGGATGAGCGGATTCATGGACGCCGCGGGCTCGCCGCGCATACCCGCCGCCTATGAGGACGTCTATGAATTCTCCGATGGCCTCGCCGCGTTCAAGCGCGGCGGCCGCTGGGGCTTCCTGCGCGAAGACGGCAGCGTGGCCATCGAGCCTAGCTTCTCCGCGGTAATGAACTTTACGCAGGGCTTGGCCGCGGTGAGCGCGGATGGAGCGGCCTGGGGCTTCATAGACGGCGCCGGAGACTTCGCTATCGAGCCTAGCTGGGATAAAGCCTACCAGTTCCATGAGGACCGTGCCTTGGTGAGCAAGGGCGGGCTCTTCGGTTTCATAGACAAGGCGGGCGCGCTAAAGGTGCCTCTCTTGTATAAGAGCGCCGGCCCGATGAAGGAAGGCAAGGCCGATCTCTACGACGGCTTCACGTGGCTCTTCGTCGACCCCAACGGCAAGGTCCTCTTCAGGCCGGACGTGGACGAGGTCTTCGCCTTCTCGGAGGGCTTCGCTGAATACCGCAAGGGCGATAAGTGGGGCTATATCGACGCCACGGGCAAGCGCGTCGTGGAACCGATCTACGACGAGGCGTTCGCGTTCTCGGGCGGCCTGGCCCGGGTGTTGCTCGACGGACGCTTCGGCTATATAGACGCCAGCCTCAAGCTGGTCATTCCCGCCCGCTACGCGGGGGCAAAGGATTTCTCGGAGGGTTTTGCCCCGGTACAGGACGCCAACGGCAGATGGGGCTTCATCGATACGCAGGGCTACGCGGTCATCAACCCGGGCTTCACGGCTGTAGGATCGTTCAAGGGACCGCTTGCCTACGCCGAGCTTAATTGGGCCTTCGGCTACGTGGATACCAAGGGCGATTGGGTATGGAAGAACGACGAGTATAAGGGGCGCTTCGCCCCGGAGCAATACTTCCCCGTCCGGCAAGAGCCGGACGGAGCCTTCGCCGATACCCTGAACGCGCGCTTCGCGACGAAGGCCGCGGCGTCCGCCCTCCTGTCGGCCCAGGATGTCTTTACCAGAAGCTTGAACGATTTCGACAGGCAGGCCAGGCTCGGCGCGCTCAAGCCGCCTAGCGACGAGGAATTCCGCGCCTTCGCCGGCGCCCAGGCCCTTGCATTTAGCGACGGGGAGCTCGCGCGCCTTGAAGCGGCCATAGCCCGTTTCAAGGCGGGCTTTGGCTGGAAGGCCCGATGGCCGGAGGCCGTCACCTTCGCCAAGACCACCGGGCTGGAGGAGCTGGAGGCCGCCTACACGCGAGGCGCCGCCGTGTTCCTGCCGCAAGCCGTACTCGGCCTGGATGACGAAGGCTTCTTCGAGCTCGTCGCCCATGAGCTCTTCCACATCCTGAGCGCGTACAATGGCGGCCTGCGGGACGCGCTGTACGCGGGCATAGGGTACAGGCGGGCCGCGCCCGCGCTCCTGCATGTTTCGTTTTCCGAGCGGAAGCTTACGAATCCCGACGCCCTGTACTACGATTACGTATACGCCGATAGGATACAGGACCGCGATTACCTGTTCCTGCCCCTGCTCGTACGCACCAAAGATTTCGACCCGACCGACGGCTCGAGCTTCTTCGATTACCTCATCCCGGCCTTCACCGTGGTCGCGCCCGGAGGCGAGCGCTCGCTCAACTACTACGAGAACGACGGCTACTACCTCATCAAGCAGACCCAGGTAAGCAGCCATACCTTCCGTATGGGCAGGAATACCGACTATACGATACATCCCGAGGAGCTGTTGGCGGAGAATTTCTCCTTTATGGTCTCCGGGAAAAAAGGACTGCCCTCGCCGGGCATCATCCAGGCTATGCGCGCGGCGTTCGACGCCCAAGGCGCGCTGCCCTGATCGAGGCGCGGGCTTCCCCGGAAGCCCCG
>JBGSKZ010000064.1:0-2102 GCA_041741035.1 Treponematales bacterium | reverse complement strand
GCGCCGCCGGGCAAGCCGCAGGACGGGGCGCCGGCAAGGCCGCCGGAAACGAGGATCCGCTCATGGCTCCATGCCGAGGAGCTCGGCCAGATAGCGTTCGGGCTCGAAGGCCCGGATGGAATCATAGCGCTCGCCGTCGCATATGAAGGCGGTGGCTATATTCAGCGAGCGCATAATGGCCAGGGCGAGGCCGCCCTTGGCGCTGGAATCGTATTTGGTCAGTATCAGGCCGTCTATGCGCACGGCTTCCGAGAACGCCTCGGCCTGGCGCAGCGCGTTCTGGCCCGTGGTGGCGTCCACGACCAGCAGCTTCTTATAGCGCTCGGCCCCGGTGCGCGACGATACGATCTTGTCCATCTTTTCGAGCTCGCGTACGAGATTCTGCTTGTTGTGCATGCGTCCCGCCGTATCGGCTATGACGAGGTCCGCGCCTTCGGCCAAGGCGGCCCCCAGGGCGTCGTAAAGCACGGCGCCGGGGTCGGAACCGGGTTCCTGCGCCACTACCCGTATACCGAGCTTCTGGCCATGGTGCTTGAGCTGGTCGATGGCCGCCGCCCGGAAGGTATCCCCGGCGGCGAGCAGGGCCTTGCGCGACTTGCCAGCGTCCAGCCAGCGGCGCGCCAGCTTGGCGGCGCTGGTAGTCTTGCCCACGCCGTTCACGCCTAAGAGCATGTATACGTTCAAGCCGCCGGGGACGGGATCGAGCGTCACCGCGCGCGCATAGGGGGCAAGCACGTCCTTGAGGAGGGCGCGGGCGCCGGCGCCGTCCTTAACGCCTTCCTTGGCGCAGCGATCCTTGAGCGTTCGCACCGCCTCGTCGGCGAAGGCCGCGCCGAGGTCGCCTTCCACGAGCAGGTCGCCAAGCTCGTCCCAATCCTCGTCCTTTATGCTGGACATGCCTAAAAACGAACGCAGTCTATCGCCGAACTTCATGCTGCTGCCTTTCTCGTTCGCGCTCAGTTCGAGGCGCGTATATAGCGGTCAAGCTTGATCGCGGCGTTGACGGCCAGTCCCGCGCTGACGGCGCTGGAGGCCCAGAATAGGGCCTGGCTAACGATATACCGGGTATTCAAGGAATCGATATACTCCTGGTCGGGAATACCGCTCTGCAGGGCCGCGGCGCCGGCGTCATAGTACATTCTGAAGCTGCCGAAGGACAATACCGACACGGGCAGCGATAAAACGAAGTAGCCGAGGGCGCTATAGAACCGGTCTTTGGCTTCGCCGAGGCGAAGCTTGTAGCCTATTCCCAGATCCTCGAGCGCGGGCAGGATAAGGCTGCCTGACGGGGGGCTGCCCTGCAGGGCCATGCGGAGCTCGCTCTTGCCCTCGGCGCTCACCCTCAGCGTCTTGGTATCGCCGAACCCTTCCAGCTCCAGGGGCACGGTGCCGAGGTATTCGCCGTCGAGGTATACGGAAGCCCCCGGGCTATCGCTGTCTATGGTAAAGCGCGCCCGCTGGCGCTTGTCTAGGCTGGCCGTGATGATAAGGTCTCTGCCCGGCTCTACGCGCAGGGGCAGGAGCTCGGTATCGTAGCCCGGCGCGCTTACTATGAGCCGCACGAGGCTTTCCTCGAAGAAGAGCTGTCCCTGCGCTACGGCCCCGCCGCCTTCGATACGCAGGGCGGCAGTGCGCGGCTGGGCATCCAGGAAGAGCCGGGCATAGCTCCTGCCCATCAGGGCGCTCGAGGCCGGGCGGACGAAGAGTTCGGCAAGGCCGTCCAGCGCGTCCGGGGCGCTGTATTCCACGCCGCGCCATACCGTATCGCGCAGGGCGGCCGAATAGAGGGCCAGCTCCGCTTGGAGGAAGCTGCCGGCTCCCTTGACGCCGCCGTAGAACAGAAAGTCTATGCCATTGGCCTCGCAGAGCTTGGCAAGCGCTAAAGCCGGGCTCGCCGGGTCCATCGCCGACGCGAGGGGCTTTCCGTCCGCGCCTTTCCAGCTCGCGAGGGGGCGAATATTTTTAAGGCGCGCCGAGGCCTGGGCATCGGAGAGCCCGGTACCGGGGGCCGGGTCGGGGGCGACGTCCATTGAAGCGTCCGGGGCGCCGGGGCCTATGGCTTCGTAGCGCTCGCGGGCCTGGGCTAAGGCTTCCTCCGCCAG
>JBGSKZ010000063.1:0-1657 GCA_041741035.1 Treponematales bacterium | reverse complement strand
CCTCGTCGCGTTCGCGCGAGGCGCCGGAGCCTGGCAAGCCGCGGCCTGGATACTCGCCTCGGGAGCGGCCGTATCGTTCTTAGGCATGAATTTTACCGGCGCCGCGAGCTTTACCAGCCACACGGGAGCCCTCCTGGAAGTGAAGCGGGCCATCGTGCCCCAGGTTTTGGCTATGGCCGCGGCGGGCATAGCGGCCCTCGTCGGCCTCTTCGCGTAAAGGAAAGCGTATGAAACGGTGGCACTATATTAAAAACGGCTCGAGCCTCAAGCTGGACGACGCGCGCTGCGTCGCTTGCGGAGCCTGCGTCGATGTATGCCCGCACGGCGTCTTCGCCATTCAAGCGGGCAAGCCTCTCATCGCCGACAGGCTCGCCTGCATGGAATGCGGCGCCTGCGCCCTCAATTGCCCCGCCCTAGCCTTAAGCGTCACACCGGGCGTGGGCTGCGCCGCGGCTATCATTACCGGCATGCTGCGCAAAGGCGCGCCGGACTGCTCCTGCGGAGAAGGCTGCTGCTAAGGGAAAGGCCCTGCTTGGGGTTTAAGCTGCCAGAAAAAGCGCTGCGCCCGTTTAGCGGCGGGCTTGCAGGCGCGCGCGCAGCGCGAAAAGCCTATACTTGACCGTCCCTTCCGGCAGGCCAAGAGCCTTGGCTATTTCCGCTACGCCGCGGCGCCTGCGGTAGAACTGCTCGAAGAGCGTCCGATCTTCGGGGCGCAGCTTCTCGATGAGGCAATCCAGGCAGAGCCTATCCACCAGGCGGGTATCGGCGTCGCCGCAAGGGTCGTCCGCGAGCTCCACGGCGCGGCTATCATCGAGCTCGAGCAGCGGCGGCCTTGCCTTTCCCGAGCGGTAATAATTCCAGAGCCGGCGCTTGGCTATGCCATGCAGCCAGGTGGAGAGGCTCGAGTTTCCCTTGAATGAGGGCCAGGCCAGCCATGCGGCTACGAGGCTTTCCTGCACCAGGTCATCCAGGTCGAAGCCGGCCGCCCGCCGCGACAACCAGCGCCGAAGCGCGGGCTCGCAGGCGAAGAGCCGCCCAACGGCCTTATCCGAGGAAGGGTCAATCATCGTCCACGAACGGCTCTATGCGCTCGGCGGTCTGCCCCAGGCTTTCCCCGCCGAGTATGCAGTCGAAAGCCTCGATGGCCATATCCATGCGCCTGCCCATAGCGGATAGCAGTAGCTCGCGCCTGCGCTCCAGGCGCCCCCTGGCGGCAAGGGGGTCGGCGCCGTCCAATGCCATGCGTATGCCGTCCCGCATAAGCTTGTCAACCTCGTCGCCCTTGAGCCGCTCCAGCAGGGCATAGTCGTCGTCAAGGCGCGCCTGGGCTATGATGAGCAGATTGGAGCGCAACGACGCCATGCTGCCCGTTCCGGGACTGTACGCCTTGGGCTCCGGCGCCACTATGGCGGCGTGACGCTCGTGCATGGCCAGGATGCGCAGGAATTCGGATACGCCCGCCTGCATGGCCTGCGGCCCCAGGCTCGCCTCTTTATCGGCCAGATCAGCGCTGAGGCTCTCATAGGCCCTCTTCGAAATATTGCGATAGAGAACCCGCCTCGAGTCGCCGTCCATGCCGGCGAGGGCCGCTATGAAATCGCGCTCGTCGATATCGCGTATCGTGCGCTGGAGCAGCATATTGTTCCTGTCGTTGTCC
>JBGSKZ010000062.1:0-11292 GCA_041741035.1 Treponematales bacterium | reverse complement strand
GCCGCGCTTCTCAAGCGCGGCAGCGCGGCGTCGCCTTTGGGCCTCGTTGGCTTCGAGCCGCGTCACCTTTAGGCCGCGGCGCCTTTAGGCCGCGTTGCCTTTAGGCCGCGTACGCGTTTCTGAGGCGCTTAGCGGTAGGCGGCCTGTATAGCGGCCATGCTTCCGTCGGCCAGCATGGCGCGGAGCTCGGCGTCTATGCGTCCGAGCAAAGATGCCGCGGGGGATTTTTTCGATATGGCGAGGAAGAGTTCCGTGCGCTCCTCGGGTTGCCAGGCCGTGGGCTCGACGGCGTCTTTAAGCCCCAAGCGGGCAATATCCCAGCTCAAGTTTGGATCGGTGCCTATGGCCAAGTCTATGCGCTTTAAGGCGAGCATCTGCAGTATCTGGGTTTCCGTGGATAGGCTTTGCTTATTCAAATCGGCATCGGTATTAAAGCGGGGGAAGTAGGCGGAATGGGTGGAGAGCCCTATGGACTTGCCATAGAGCTCCTCATAGCTCCGCACGAGGTTCCCCTGGCCTTTAGGCGCGAAGAACATGGGGCGTACCACGCTATAACTGGTAGGCAAGTAGTGCAGGAATTCTTCGCGTTCCACCGTCCTGGCTATGCCGGTAATAAGGTCTGCTTGGCCGCTCCTCATCATATCCAAAGCCCTGGCCCAAGGCACGCGCCGTATGTCTATGCGTATGCCGAGCCTCTTTTCCAAGGCCATGCATAGGTCTATGTCTATTCCCTTGAAGCCCGAAGGGCTCGACGGGTCGTCCATGCGGTAGGGCGGCCATACCTCGGTTACCATAACGAGCGTGGCTGGCTGGCTGGCTTGGGCTTCCAGAGATGCCGCTACCGCGATGCCAAGGATTAAGGCGAGGAACAAGGCGCGAGCGCTATGCAGGGGCATGGTTTCCTCCGTATGTCGTAATGGCAATTTTCGATGCGCCGTTTCTATTTGTCAATGCGGCAACGGGGATGGCTCGGATGCCAAGGCTCTTTCAGGAAGCATAGCATCAAGGGGACCGGCTTTGGCGGGCTAGAGCGCCGGCTCCCGCGATTTAGCATAGTCTGAACCGGCTCTTAACGGAGAGCTAAAGATTGATGCCTCTAAGCGCTCGATTTTAGCCAGGGGTTTTAGTAAACTGTGGCGCGTTAACGGCGCGCGTTGAGCTTCTGCATGAAGGATGGTTGTCGCATGAAAACATTATTTCTTATACGGTCGGGAGAGGCTAAGGAACGCGACAATCCGGGAACCGCGTCAAGGCCGCTCTCTAAGCGCGGAGCGAAGGCGGCACGCAGTTGCGCCCTTGCAGCCGCTTCTCTTGGCTTTTCTCCACAGCGCATATCTTGCGATTCAAGGCTTAGCAGCTCGGAGACGGCCTTGGCCTACGCGCACGCCTCTGGGCTGGATCCCGGGGCGATCGCGACGGATCAACGCCTAGAGCTTAAAGAAACCCAGGAACGGCTTATCGAGTACCTGCTCTCGCTTGATGATAGCCTTGATTCGCTTTGTCTATTAGTACGGCGTTCGCGAGCCGCTCCCTTCCTAGAGGCGTTATTCCCATCCTATTCCCTTAAGCTGCCCAAGGCGGGCATGGCGCGCATTGTCTTCGATATGGAGAGCTGGTCGGAGCTTAAGCCGGCCGCGGCGAGACTCGATGCCTACCTAGTTCCCGCCGGCGGGGATGAGTATCATCGCGTGGCTAAACTGCTGATGAGGAGCACGCGCAAGGCGGCGCTTGCATCCTTTAGCGCGGCCTTGCGCAGAAGCAGGTTGACGGACGCGGAGCACATCGTTGAAAAAGCGAATAAAGCGCTCGCGAAGGTCGTGGCATCCGCTTTCATGGATAAGGAATTCTTAGTGGTCGACGATCCGTCTCTGTTTGAGCTGGTGTTCGATAAACCATCCGCTTGAAGGGCCGCGGCTGCGCGCCTGCGGGATGGCTAGCGCCCGGGTTCGTTCCTCCGGTTATTTTCGATTATGAAAGCCTCGGGCAGGACGATATGTTCCTTCGTCTTAACGCTGGTCGCGGCAAAGCGCACGGCTTCGTTTTTTAGGAAGCGCGCGAGGCAGGCGTCGAAGTCGTCCAGCGCCACGCCCGCATGGCTGTTTACCCAGGCGCGCACGTCCTCTATGCGTACTTTATAGCCGCCGTCGAAGATTTTCTCGCCATGCCTCAGCGCGTAGTCTGCCATGGCGCGCGCCGCGCGCTCGCGGGGTATGGATTCCGTAAGCTCGGATATCTGCACGTTGGACGAGCGTATCCGGGCCGCCAGGGTCTTGATGATGGTGAGCGCGAATTTCGGATTGCTTAAGACCATGGATTCGAAGATGGCGTCGTCTACGGTGATGAGGCCCGTCTTCTCCGCGCACACGGCGGTGGCCGAGCGCGGCCGCCCGTCGATCAGGGCCATTTCGCCGAAAAATTCGTTCGGCGTATTCACGAGCTTGAGCACGGTTTCGCCGCCTTCAACTTTTTTGCGCAGCTCCACGCAGCCCTTTACCAGGATGTACATGAACGCGCCCTTTTCGCCTTCCCTGAAGAGTACGGTGCCCGCGTCGAAAAACTGTGTGCTTGATTCCATGGCTACAATACTAGTTCCGTCCGGCCCGGCGCGCAAGCGGCTGGCAAGCGGCGCGCAAGCGGTGGGCAATATTGACGAGCGTTGCGTCCGAGCTTAGGATGTGGCTATGAGTAGTATCATGTTCACGAAAGCCATAGTGCGCCGGCCGGCGCGCTCGCTGATCAAAGGCTTAAGCGCCCATCCCGAGTTGGGCGTGCCCGATTACGTTCTTGCCCAGCGTCAGCACGATGCCTATATAGCCGCCCTCGAGCGCTGCGGCCTGAAGCTGGAAGTGCTGCCGGCTTGGGAAGAGTATCCCGATTCCTGTTTCGTGGAGGACGTGGCCGTATGCGCGCGCAATTTCGCGCTGATCACCCGTCCGGGAGCCGCGAGCAGAGCCGGCGAAACCGAGGGCATAGCGGACATCCTGTCCGCGCATTACAAGATCATCGAGCGCATCGAGGCGCCGGGCACCCTCGAGGGCGGAGATGTCATGATGGTGGCCAATTCCTTCTACATCGGCCTATCGGCCCGTACCAACGCGGAGGGCGCGGCCCAGTTTGTCCGCCTCCTTGACCGCCACGGCTTGAATGGTCATACGGTCAAAATGCCTCCCACGCTGCACTTGAAGACCGGCATGTCCTATATGGAAGACGGTATATTGCTCGTGGATCGCGCTTTCTCCGAGCATGAGGAATTTAACGGCTTTTCCTGGATAGACATTGCGCCGGAGGAAAGCTACGCGGCCAACTGCCTGCGCATAAACGATTACGTGATCGTGCCCGCCGGCTACCCGAAAACGCTTGCGGCCCTGCAGGAGCGGGGCCTTAAGACGATAGCCTTGGATATGAGCGAATACCGCAAGATAGACGGCGGCTTATCCTGCCTGTCGCTCAGGTTCTAGCGCCGCCCGCCGCGCGCCGCGCGGCTGGCCCGAGCGTAGCGGCCCTTTTTTGCCTCATCGTATTAGGGGCTGCGGGGCTTAGCGCCGAAGAGCGTTTCGTATTTAAGAATCTCAATACCGCCGACGGCCTCCCCGGCGATTCCGTGTATTGCATGCTGCAGGACAGCCGCGGCTTTTTATGGATGGGCACTTTCAGCGGCCTTTCCCGTTATGACGGTACGAGGGTGGTCGTGTACCGCCCGGTTCCCGGCGATGCCGAGAGCCTGCCTTCTTCCCTGATTTTCGACCTTCACGAGGATTCGATCGGCACCCTCTGGGTCGCTACCGACGGCGGCGGCCTTGCCCGCTATTCGCGCGATTCGGACGCCTTCGATCGCTTTATCCACGATCCGGCCGACCCTCGGTCCCCCGGTAGCGATAGGATGTTCGCCGTGGCGGATGATCCTTACGGTTGGATATGGGTGGGCACCGCCGATGCCGGCTTGGATCGTTTCGATACGGTCCTGGGCGGCTTCGTCCATTACGGCCAGGCGCAAGGACTGCCCTCGCAAACCGTTCGATCCTTGCTCTGCGACGGGGATGGCGTGCTATGGGTAGGGACCACCGCCGGCCTCGCGCGCTATAACCGGGAGCGCGACGTGTTCGAGCCGGTTGAATCCATCGGGAAGGTGACGATACGCGCCCTCATGGAGTATGGCCAGGCGAGCCTCGTTATCGGCACTGAGGGCAGGGGCGGGTTCGTATTGGAAAAAAGCGGGCTTTCAAGCGCGCCGCTCAAGCTAGGTCCCGATTCCGATACCCTGCTCATACGGGCGATCTGTATGGACTTAGTCGGCAGGATATGGGTAGGCACCGATGATCGCGGCCTCCGTATAGTGGAGCCCGATACCGGGGCGCTGAGCATCGTGAGAGCCCAGGCCGGCATGACGGGTAGCTTAGGCCACGATGCCATACGCAGCCTTATCGTAGACCGCTCAGGCCTTGTTTGGGTGGGTACCCGCGGAGGAGGCGCAGCTTCTTATAACCCTCGGGCGCGGGTCGTTACCCGCATGGGGCCGCCCGAAGGCCTTCCTGCCTATGAAGCCCGGCAATTGCTCGAGGCAAGGGACGGCACACTGTGGGTGGGTACGGATGGCGGGGGGCTCTCTCGATTCTCGGCGGACGGTAGGCTCCTGGCCCGCTACGTCCACAGCCCGGCCGATAGGCAAAGCCTGCCAAGCGATCGCGTCATGTGCATGGTGGAGGAGCCCGATGGCTCGCTCTGGGTGGGCACGGACGGCGCGGGCCTCGCTCAGTTCTCTCCCGCTACGCGGCGTTTCAAGCGCTACGCGCGAGTCGCCGGACGCGACGACACGCTTGGCGGGGATACCGTATGGGCCTTGCTGCTCGATAGCGAGGGAACGCTCTGGGTAGGGCTTGAGGGCGGAGGCTTGGACCGCCTTGATAGGGAGAACGGGGGCTTCGTCCATTATAGGCCCAGGCCGGGCGATAGCGAATCCATCAGCGGCAATTCCGTCCGCGCGATAATCGAGGATAGCCGCGGCCGCATTTGGCTGGGCTTATGGGATGGCGGGCTTAACCTGTGGGATAAGCGCTCCACCCGTACGCTCGCCAGCTATAAGCCTGACCGAAACCGCGATTCGCTGGCTGACGCCTCGGTTACCTGCCTATTTGAGGATACACTTGGCCGCGTTTGGGTGGGCACGGGCGGATCGGGCATAGATCGCGTCGTAGAATATGGCGGCGAAATACATTTCGCGCACCTCGATACGTCGATGGGCTTAGCCGGGGACGATATCGTCGGCGCGCTCGAGGATGAGCGGGGCAATGTCTGGGTGGTGTCGGGCAGGGGCATTTCGCGCATTTCAGCTTCCGGGGGCGATTTGCTATCGTGGGGGCCCGCCGACGGTTTTCAATCCCGGTTTAGCCAGAATTCTTACCTGCTACTCTCGGACGGCCGCGTCGCGCTTGGCGGCCCCGACGGCATCGACTTCTTCCGGCCGGCGGAACTCGTCCACCCTATCGAGCCGCCGCCCGTCGTCATCGCGGATGTATCCATAGTCGCGCACCCCTCGGCCGACCCCGCGGAGAACTCGATTCGGGCGCGCGCCTTCAGGTCGGCCATGAACCGGGGCCTCATAGTGCTGAAGCCTGAGGACGCGGCCCTGAGCCTCGATTTTGCCATCCTTGATTACGTAGATCCTTCCCGCAATCGGCTTTCGGTGAGCCTATGGGGCGGTCCTGCCGAGCACGTGGAGCTTGGCTCTCAAAATCGGGCCGTGCTGGGGGGGCTGGCGCCCGGAGAATACGAATTAAGGCTAAGCGGCGCCACGGCCGGAGGCGTATGGAATAGGGAAGGAGCCTTGCTGCGCATACTCGTGAAGCCGCCGTTCTGGAAGACGCCGGCCTTCCTAGGGAGCCTGTCCCTAGCCTTGCTTAGCCTGGCGGCCCTGGGCGTCTATGGCCGCACGCGCGCGCTCGAGCGCCGCGCCGAGCGTTTCCGCACGCTCTCCATGCATATTCAATATGCGAGGGAAGAGGAGCGCAAGACGGCCGCTCGCGACGTGCATGACGAGCTGGGGCAATTGCTTACCGCGGCGAAGATGGACCTTTCCTGGCTTAAAGGCCATCCCCCGGAGCCGAAGGCCCACGCGGAACGGGTAGAGGAGGCTATCGCCATGGTGGACTCCGCCATCGACTCGGTCAAGCGCATATCCACGAGGCTAAGGCCGCGCGCTCTCGATACTTTATCCCTTTCCGAGGCCCTGCTCTGGCAGCTGGAGGATTTT
Source organism: Treponematales bacterium (assembly GCA_041741035.1). Taxonomy (GTDB): domain Bacteria; phylum Spirochaetota; class Spirochaetia; order Treponematales; family UBA12059; genus UBA5200. The sequence continues at coordinate 5,045 of JBGSKZ010000062.1, read as the reverse complement.
AGGAAACGCTCGCAGATAGCCTGCGAGGCGAGCATAGACCCGGCTCCTGAAGGCATAGACGAAGGCGTGGCCACGACCTTGTTCCGCGTGCTGCAGGAAGTGCTGACCAATGTAGGGCGGCATTCCGATGCCAAGACCGTACGCGTGCGCTTTTCCGTCGATACGGACATCCTGCTGCTCATCGTGGAGGACGACGGGAAAGGCCTGCCTAGTCAGGCCGCGGAGTCCATAGAATCCATAGGCATACTCGGTATGCGCGAGCGCGTTAAGCATGAAGGCGGCCGCTTCGATATCGAGTCTCCTTCGGACCTGGCCGGGCGGGGCGGCACGCGCGTACGCGTGAGCGTGCCCTTGCGCAAGCCTTCCAATACGGATAAAGGAGAACTCTATGCTTAGGGTACTCGTCGTAGATGACCACCCCCTTATCCGTAAAGGCTTAAGGCAAATTCTCGTCGAATCCGTGCATATAGGCCATGTCGTGGAAGCCTCGGATGGCTTCGCGGCGCTTGAGGCCGTTAAGCAGGCCCGCTTTGACGTCGTCGTGCTCGATATATCCCTGCCCGGCAAGGATGGCATGGAAGTATTGCGGGAGATAAAGGAATCCGCGCCCGATACGCCGGTTCTGATGCTGAGCATACAGCCGGAGGAGCAATACGCGCTCAGGGCGTTCAGGCTGGGAGCATCGGGCTGCCTTAATAAGTCCGGGGCGCCCGACGAACTCATCGAGGCGATACGCGCGGTAGCGTCCGGCGGCAGCTATGTAAGCCCCGCCGCAAGCGAAGCCTTAGTCAACGGTATAAAGAGCGGCGATGGCAGGCCACCTCATCTTTTATTATCCGAGCGCGAACACCAGGTCATGCTGCTCCTGGCGGCCGGCGGCACCGTGAGCGAACTGGCGGACGCCCTCAATCTCTCGGTGAAGACGGTAAGCACCTACCGCGCCCGTATACTGGAGAAGATGAATTTGAGCAACAACGCCCAGCTTACCCAATACGCCTATAGGCATAAGCTAATCCTCTAGCGCTGTAGGACTAAGTCGTACAGCCGGACCGGTTATTGTCCTACGCAATAATCGTAGGCAGTCCGACAGCGCATTCCCCCATATCGATCCATCCTATCCTCGTCGCGGGCTAAGCGGGCTCGGAAAGGAATAAGCGATGGATGAATTTCGCGCGCGCGCCTCGCTCATCAGCCCACTTGGCCCCGCCGAGAGGGAAGCGCTGCGCGGCTTCCTCTCCCGGCTCGGCTTGGACCTCGAGTCCGATATCGAATACTCGGCCGTCGTGCGCGATGGCGAAGACTTGGTGGCATGCGCATCGATCGCGGGCGACGTGATCAAGTGCGTGGGCGTAGATCCCGAGCGGGAAGGCGAAGGAGCGGCCGCCAAGGCTATAGGGCTCCTGATAGGCGAAGCGGAGGCGCGGGGTCTCAGGCGGCTATTCGTCTATACCAAGCCCGATAAGCGCGCCGTATTCGAAAGCCTGGGCTTTAGCGCCTTGGCGTCCGTAGACGAAGCCATGCTCCTTGAGCGGGGGCGGACGGGTTTCGAAGACTGGGCGGCCGAGATACGTAGCCTCCTGCCCGGAGCGGAGGCGGACGGCGCGGTCGTGGTGAATTGCAATCCTTTTACCCTCGGGCACCGCTATCTGATCGAGCAGGCTTCCAAGGCCAGCGCTAGGCTGCTCGTGCTCGTCGTCGCGGGGGATCGATCGAGCATACCGGGAGCGGCGCGCGAAGCGCTCGTGCGCGCGGGCACGATGGACCTGGGCAACGTGACCGTAGCCTCGGGCGGCGCTTACTGCGTATCGGGCGCTACCTTTCCCGCTTACTACCTGAAGGAAAAAAGCAGGGCCTCGGAACTGCAGGCAGCCCTGGACGCGGAGCTCTTCGCAACGAAGATCGCGCCCGCTTTTTCGATACGCAGGCGCTTCGTGGGAAGCGAGCCCTTTTGTCCCGTCACGGCCGCGTATAACAGAGCGCTCGCCGATAGATTGCCCCGCCATGGCATAGGCCTGGTGGAACTGGAGCGTAGCGGCGTAGGGGGGCAGGCCATAAGCGCCTCGGCGGTTCGCGCGGCTATCCGCGATGGCCGCATGGAAAGCATAAGGCGCCTGGTGCCGCAAACTACGTTCGCCTGGCTTGAGTCGCCCGACGCGCGGCCCGTACTGGAAGCGATTCGGTCCGGCTCGAGCCGGCATTGAAAGGTGACAGCATGACAATAGTGCGTGAAGAGGCGGCCGGCACCGCCGAATCCGGAGACGCGCGAGTGACGGTACGCCCCAATCCGGACGGCGGCCTGGCCCTGGAGCTTCGCGGTCCTTCGTGCGAACGCTATGGCCAGGAAATAAGGCTCGTGGCTTTCTCCACGCTCGCCGCCTTAGGCGTGGCGGACGCTATCGTTCGCGTGGAAGAGAAAGGCGCGCTGGACGCCACTATACGGGCGCGGCTAGCGGCAGCCTGCGGCAGGGCGGCCGGCGTCGACGGCTCTTCCTGGGAGACTCTGCTATGAAGCTGCGCAGATCCATGCTCTATGTGCCGGGGAATGCCCCCGCCATGATCAGGGACGCCCATATATACGGGCCTGATTCCCTTATGTTCGATCTTGAAGACGCGGTGAGCCCCAGGGAAAAGGACGCGGCGAGGCATCTCGTGTTCCGCGCGCTTAGGGACTACGACTATGAAGGCGTGGAGCGCGTCGTGCGCATTAACGGGCTTGATACGCCTCATGGCCTCGAGGATATCGCCGCGGTGGTCGCCGGCGGCGCGGACGCGGTACGGCTGCCCAAGACGGACGGTCCGGAGGATATAGTCGCGGTCGAGCGGGCCGTCGAGGCGGCGGAGAAGCGCTATAAGCGGGAGCCGGGCTCGGTCAAGCTTATAGCCGCCATAGAATCCGCCCGCGGCATCCTGGCGGCGGCGGAAATAGCCCGCGCCAGCGCGCGGCTTATCGCTATCGCCATCGGGGCGGAAGACTTCGTTACCGATATGCATACATCCCGCAGCGCCGACGGCATAGAGCTGCTGGCGGCCAGGGGCCTACTCGTCATGGCCGCGCGCGCGGCGGGTATCATGGCCCTCGACACGGTGTACTCCTCCATAGACGACGAGGAGGGCTTCCGGAGGGAGTTGCTCCTAGCCAAGCAGCTCGGCTTCGACGGCAAGAGCCTTATCCACCCTTCGCAGATCGCCCCGACCCACGCGGTGTTCATGCCTAGCGCCGAAGAGGCCGCGAAGGCGAGGCGGATAGTCGCGGCGGCTTCCGAGGCGGAGGCCAAGGGATCAGGCGTCGTTGCCTTGGATGGAAAGATGATAGACAAGCCTATAGTGGAGCGCGCTTTGCGCACGCTCGCCTTGGCTGGGGAGGCTATAGCATGAGCGGCGAGCCGAGCCGATGCGCCATGCCCGCGCATATACCGAATTACGGCGCTATAGAACCGTTCGCCGGCGCGAGGAAGGCCGTAGAAGGGGCAGCCAAGCTCCACGCGAGCCTGGACGCCGCGCTCGACGCCGTAGGCGCGCGAAGCGGCATGACCGTTTCCTTCCATCATCATTTCCGGGAAGGCGACCTGGTCGTAAACATGGTGATCGAAGCGCTCGCCCGCAGGGGACTGCGGGACTTAAGCCTGGCGCCGAGCTCCTTAAGCTCGGTGCATGCGCCTCTCGTCGATCGCATCAGGGACGGCACTATACGGCGCATCCGGACGAGCGGCCTGCGGGGCCCCCTGGCCGACGCTATAAGCGCGGGGCTCATGGACGAGCCGATACTTATCCAGTCCCATGGGGGGCGCGCCCGCGCCATCGATGGAGGAGAACTCGTCATAGACCTGGCCGTGCTCGGCGTGCCTTCCTGCGATGAGCGCGGCAACGCCTCCGGCGCCCTCGGGCGCTCTGCCTGCGGATCCTTAGGCTACGCTATGGTGGACGCGCGAAACGCGAAAAAAGTCCTGCTCATAAGCGAGGAGATCGTCCCCTATCCTCTGGCTCCCGCCTCGATACGCCAGGACCACGTGGACGCGATCGTGGCCGTAGACACCGTAGGCGATCCCACGGGGATAGGCAAAGGCGCTACGCGAATGACCCGGGACCCCCGGGAACTCCTCATAGCCAGAAACGCGGCGGCCGCCATAGCGGCGGCGGGCAGCTTGCGTCAGGGTTTCTCTTTGCAGACCGGCTCCGGCGGCGCGAGTCTCGCCGCGGTTCGTTTCCTGCGCGAAATGATGGTAGAGCGGGGCGTGAAAGCCTCCTTCGCCTTGGGAGGCATCACGAGCCAGCTCGTGCGCCTGTATGAGGAGGGCTTAGTCGGCGCCTTGCTCGACGTGCAGAGTTTCGACCTCGACGCCGCCCGTTCCCTCGCTTCGAATCCCGGGCACCGGGAAATGGACGCGTCGTATTACGCGAACCCGGGGTTAAAGGGCTGCGCGGTGGACGCGCTCGACGTCGTCGTGCTGTCGGCTATGGAAGTAGACCTGGATCTGAACGTGAACGTTATCACCGGCTCCGACGGCGTGATACGCGGCGCTTCGGGCGGGCACTGCGATACGGCGGCCGGGGCCGCCCTCACCGTCGTGGTGGCGCCGTTGCTGCGCGGCCGACTTCCCTCGATCGTCGACCGGGTCACCTCGATAGTGACCCCGGGAGAAAGCGTCGACCTCGTCGTCACCGACCGCGGCATAGCGGTTAATCCGCGCAGGCCGGAATTGGAAGTGGCGCTTCGCGGCGCGGGGCTTCCCGTGCGCGAAATCGGCTGGCTCAAGCGGCTTGCGGAGTCGTACACGGGGAAGCCGAGGCCCTTGGAGTTCGACGACAGGGTCATTGCACTGGTGGAATACCGCGACGGCACCATCATAGACCTTATACGCCGCCCTAAAGGCCTTGCCCGATGAGCGAGTACGCCCCTCAGCGTTTAGCCGTGCCGGATGCAGAATTAGGCGCCGCGCTCGCTGAACGCGAGCGGAGGGCCGCGGAAAGTACCGCTCTCCTGAATGCCGGCGCCGTCGCCGTCGTGCGGCTATCCGCCCGGATGCCCTCTTCCTTGCGCCGGCGCG
>JBGSKZ010000061.1:0-1707 GCA_041741035.1 Treponematales bacterium | reverse complement strand
ATCGTAGGGCTTATTCGGCGCGTCGGGTATGATGCCCGCGAGCTCGGGTATATCGCGCGTTATCGGGTCACCGGTGGCGGCCACCGGAGTGTCCTCGATATTGTTCTGGGGCAGGTAGGACAGGAGCTTCCGTATGCCCTCGAGGGTTTCCGCCTCATTATTGAACATGAGGCTCGCGCAGCCTGATATCTCGCTGTGCACCAGGGCGCCGCCCAAGCCTTCCGCCGACACGTCCTCGCCGGTTACCGCCTTGATAACCTGGGGCCCGGTAATGAACATATTGGCGGTCTTGTCCACCATGACCGTGAAGTCGGTAAGGGCCGGGCTGTACACCGCGCCGCCGGCGCAAGGGCCCATGATGACGGATATCTGGGGTATGACGCCGGAGGACAGGGTGTTGCGGTAGAATATATCGCCGTAGCCCTTGAGCGCGTCCACGCCTTCCTGAATGCGGGCGCCGCCCGAATCGTTTATGCCTATGCAGGGGCAGCCCACCTTCATGGCCATGTCCATGGCCTTGCATATCTTGGCAGCATGCATTTCGCCTAAGCTGCCGCCTATGACGGTGAAATCCTGCGCGAAGAGGTACACGAGGCGCCCGTTCACGGTGCCGTAGCCTATGACCACGCCCTCGCCGGGAGCGTCGACCTGGTCCATGCCGAGGTCCACGGCGCGGTGCTCCACGAAGGCGTCGATCTCGACGAAGCTACCCGCGTCGAGAAAGGACTCTATGCGCTCGCGGGCCGTCATCTTGCCCTTGTCATGCTGGGCGGCCACGCGCTTAGGCCCGCCGCCCGCGGCGATCGCGGCCTTGCGCTCGGCCAGTTCCTTGAGTTTCTGTTCCATCTAGCTTCTCCTATTTATCGCGCTGGCAGAGTTCTACGAGCACGCCATTAGTCGCCTTGGGGTGCAGGAACGCTATCTTGGCGCCGCCCGCGCCGTAGCGGGGCTTCTCGTCGATAAGGCGAACGCCTTTTTCCTTTAGCTCGGCCAAAGCCGCCTCTATGTCGTCCACTTGAAATGCTATGTGCTGTATGCCCTGGCCTTTGTTCTCTATGAACTTGGCTATGGGGCCTTCGGGGTCGGTGGATTCGAGCAGCTCGATCTCCGTGTCGCCCACGGGCAGGAAGGCCACGCGCACCTTCTGCTCGGCCACGGTCTCGGTGCCGTGCAGCTTCATGCCCAGTATATCGGTATAGAGCTTGAGCGTCTCGTCCAGGTTAGCTACGGCTATGCCGATGTGGTCTACTTTTCCGACCATAGAAGGCCCTCCTTGTTCGCTTAACGGATCTATGCTTAGGCGCGCGAGGCCAGGCTCGCGCGTATGATGGCCAACGCTTCGTAAAAGTCCCTCTTCTTGGCCAGTACCGCGGCCGCTTGCTCGTCCAGCTCGCCGCGGCGCTCCTCGCCTTCCAGCATCGATAGTATGCTATCCGCGGCCGCTTTGCCCAGCTCCCAGGCCAGGTTTTTCCTTCGCCGCAGCGCTAAGAGCCCGGTTGCCGCCAGGCCGGCCTGGTGCGCCTTTATGGCGTCCACGAGCTCGCGTATGCCTTGGCCCGTCTCGGCTATAGTTGTCAGCACGGGCGGCAGCTCGAGCTCGCCGTGGTCCCGGCCCTGTTTTGCTACGTGGTGGGCAGCGCCCTGCTGGAAATGCTCCTTGGCGGCGTTTCCCTCGTCGGCTTCGTCAGGCCCGGCCGGGCCGGCGCT
>JBGSKZ010000060.1:0-7208 GCA_041741035.1 Treponematales bacterium | reverse complement strand
GGGGCGCAGGCGCCGCAGTCGTGGCCGTCGCAGCCCGCGCAAATCATGTCGTCGGCCTTGCCGTATACTTCTATCGCTATGCTCATATGCTTACAAGTCGGCAACGATACGGGTATCGGCGCTAAAAATCAAGCGCTTCTTTCCGTAAAGTCCCGCCTTTATCCTTTCTTTTTCTTGCCCAGGCTGTCGGCCACGGACGCTAGGAGATCCTTGAACGCGGCGTCCTGCACGCCTGAAAGTGTTTCCTCTATGCTACCCGCCCGAAGCGCCTCTTCCTCGGGAGACTCGGGCCTTCCCTCAGGCTCTGCCGCGCGCCGCGAAGGCCCGCTCAGCGCGGGGGCCGCCTTGAGGCTACCCGCGCCGCCCTTTTCCCCCGCGAGCCTGAAGGCTATGCCGCGTATGCCAAGCTCGGGAAAGGCCTTCTTTATGCCCGCGAGCAGGCTCTCCTGGCGCAGCTGCAGGTGCTGAATCCAGCCGGGGTGGTCCGCCTCCACGATCACGATGCCGTTCTTTACGTCCGCCGGCCGCGAGTGGGCGGCGAGCTGCTCCCCGGCGGAGCTATTCCAGGATGAGAAAAAGCGAGCCCAGCCCTTGGCCTGTTCGGCCGCCTCGGGGGCCAGGATATGCCCGATAAGCTCGCCGGCCTTACGTATGCGCGAAGCGTCCATGGTCCGTCCAGTATACGAGAGTGTCGGCCGCGCGGTAATCCCCGTAGGGTTCCCCGGGCAGGAAGGTAAAGAAGGATTGCTCGCCTTTAGGCAGGTTTTCCATGAAGCGCCGTCGCTTGTCCGGATCCAGTTCCAGGAGCACGTCGTCGAGGAGCAGCACCGGCTCGCGCCCGCTCATGGCGCTGTAGTGCTCGGCCTGAGCTATGCGCAGGGTAAGGGCGAGGAGGCGCAATTGCCCCGTGGACGCGCGCGGGGAGAAGTCGCCGTGCTCGTCAACGAAGATATAGCGATCGCGGTGCGGGCCGCTCATCGAGCTGCCCATGGCAAGTTCCCGCTCCCGCGCCGCGGCCAGGCGCGCAAGCACCGCCTCATAGTCCTCCTCGGGCTTCCAGGAGGGCCGGTACTGCACGCTTATGCGCCTGCCTAAGAGCGACACGGCCTCGTAGCGCGGCGCGAATATGCGGTCGAAGAACGCCACCACGTGGGCGCGCTCCTCCCGCAGGGCCGTGCCGTAGCGCGCCAGCTGCAAGTCGAGCACGTCCAGGACGCCTATCATGCGTTCCTTGAGCGCGGCGTTACGCGCCTTGAGGGTCCGGCGGTAGGAGCGCAGGAGGTCTATGTAGCCCGCCGATACGAGCCCGGCGGTCTGATCGAAGAAGAAACGGCGGCGCTCAGGCTCCCCGCGGGCGAACTCCATGTCGTCATGGCAGAAAATCACCGAGGGATTATTCTCCACGAGCCGCTTGCGGTCGCTTATGGGCTTGCCGTTTTCCCGTATGCTTTTTTGCCCGTTTTCCCAGCGCACGGAGAAGAGCCCCGCGCGGGGGCCTTGCGGTCCTTCCTCCGGGTCGTAGCTTTGCCCCTCAAGGGACCAGGAGCTTTCGCCCAGGCGGGCGGCCTCGGCATCCTGGCCTCCGCGGAAACTGGATCCGTAGCTCAGGGTATAGAGGGCGTCTAAGAAATTGGACTTGCCCTGGCCGTTTTCGCCTACGAGGAAAATAGAAGAGGCGCCGGTTTCGACGGCGCCGTCCTCTAGATTGCGGAAATTCCTCAGCTCGACGCGGTTGAAGGCCATGCGCGCGTTCTATACGGGCTCGTATGCGACAGTATCCCTTAGTCCACCTGCATGGGCATGAGTATATGGAAATAGTCGGATTCGGGCAGGGGCGACAGGGTAACGGCCCTGCTCGTCTCGGTATAGCGCATGAGCACGTCTTCGCAGTCCATGACGCGCAGGGGTTCGTCTATGTAGCGGTAGTTCATGGCTATGACGGCCTCGGGGCCTTCGTACGAACAGGAGATCTCCTCGCGGGCCGTGCCCACCTCGCTCTCCTCGGAGGACAGCACGATCTTATTCTCCGATATGGCGAAGAAGGTGCGCCTCGACTTCTGCTCGACGAAGATGGATACGCGCTTTAAGGCCTCGAGGAACTCGCTGCGCTTGAAGGACAGCTCGTACTTCTGGCTCTCGGGCACTACTTTCTGGTAATTGGGGAACTGGCCTTCTATCAGTATGGAGCTCAGGCGGTAGAGGCCGAACTTGACGAAGATATTCTTGTCGTTGATGGCCACGTCGATAAGGCCCTCTTCGGGGGCGCGCCTGAGTATGAGGCTCAGGATCTTTGGGGGAACGATGACGCCCTTGAAGTCGGGTATGTTGCCCGACAAGGCGCGCTTCACGTAGGCGAGGCGGCGGCCGTCGGTGGCCACGGTAACGAGGCCTTCCTCTGCGCGTTCCACGAAGACGCCGTTCATAAAATACCGGGTTTCGTCGTCGGATACCGCGAACACGGTCTGGGCTATCATGGCCTTGAAGTCGGCGGCAGGCAGGGAGAAGTACTTGTCGTCGTCTATGTCAGGAAGCTGGGGGAACTGCTCGCTGGATATGGTCTTGAGGCTGAACTGGGCCTTTTTGAAGGTGGGCTTGATGATGATGCGGTTGTCTTTCTGCTCTATCTCTATGGTGCCGTCGGGTATGCTTCCGAGTATGCCGGAGAGCTTATCGCAGAAGACCGTAATGCCGCCGGGCTCTTGCACCTCTACCGGTATACGGGTCTCAAAGCCTATCTTGATATCGGTGGCGCGTATGACGAGGGTGTTCTCGAAGGCCTCGAGGTACACGTTGGATACCACCGATACGGCGCTCTTGGAGGATATGATTTCCTGAGCGAAGGAAACCTCTTTCTGAAACGCATTCTTGTCGCAGGTAAATTTCATGGCCAACCTCGTCTCGTTACTATCGGCTAAGGATAGCACAGAGAACGCTTACCGCGCAACGCCAAAGAATGGCCAAGGCCAGCACTCAGCGCGATAGGCGCCGCTTTTCCTAGCCTTATTAATAAAAGGAATTTATAAATTCGTAGTAGTAATAATAAGCATAAGCTTATGTGTACAAGAGCCTATGGGGCTTGGCAGGCAAGGATTTAGGACGTGGATAAAAGCCCGCTTTCGGCGCGGGGTTTTTCCACTCCCTGCACAGGGCGGCGCTTACTGTGGACGAAAGGCCTTCCTGTGCACAGGTTTTCAAGGGCTTGTATACAGCTTCTTAGCTCTTGATGCTGGCCTGTTTAATCATCTGAACCAGGCGCTGTATGGTAAGGTCGAGGGTCGGGTCGGTCTTTAAGCGCTCGTCTATCTTCTGGCAGGAGTGCATGACCGTGGTGTGGTCCCGACCGCCGAACTCCAGGCCGAGCTCCGTTGTCGAGTATTCGGTGATATCGCGGGCTATGTACATGGCTACCTGGCGGGGAAAGACTATGTTCTTCGTGCGCTTCTTGCCTTTGAGGTCATTGGAGCTCAGCTTAAAGTGATCGGCCACCGTGCGTATGATATGGTCTATGGTAACGTTGCCGTGCTTGGACTGGCTGAAAACGTCCCGTAGCTGCTGCTGGGCTATTTCCATCGTTATATTGATGCCCACCAGGTCGCCATAGGCGGTAAGCTTTAAGAGGGCGGCCTCCAGGTCGCGTACGTTCGTCGATATGTTGTGGGCTATGACGTCCAGCACTTCGGAGGGTACGCGCGACTTGGTATTCTCTATCTTGCGCTTGAGTATGGCCAGGCGGGTCTCGTAGTTGGGGGGCAGGAGGTCCACGTTCAGGCCGCGCTCGAAGCGGCTGCGCAGGCGCTCGGTAAGGTTCTTAAGCTCCGAGGCGGGGCGGTCGCTCGTGAACACCATCTGCTTCTTGGCTTCGTAGAGCGCGTTGAAGGTATGGAAGACTTCGTCCTGGAAGCCTTCCTTCTTCTCGAAGAAGTGTATGTCGTCTATGAGGAGCATGTCCGCTGAGCGGTAGCGGTTCTTGAAGGCCGGCATGGAGTTGTTCGTGATGGCGTTGACGAAGTCGTTGCTGAAGTTTTCGCTCGATATACAGATGATCTTGAGCTTGGGGTTTATAGCCCAGGCGCGGTTGCCTATGGCCTGCATGAGGTGAGTCTTGCCCAGGCCCACGCCGCCGTAGATCAGGAAGGGGTTGTAGGCGGTGCCAGGATTTGCCGCTATAGCCATGGCGGCGTTCGCGGCGAAGGAATTATTCTCGGCCACCACGTAGTTCTCGAAGGACAGGTCCATCTGCATCTGCGGGTGCTTCTCGCGTACCGTATTGAGCACGCTCTGGCTAGGCTTAGGCGCTTCCTTGCCCGGCGATGGATTGCGCTGCTCCTGCGCCTGGTCGGCCTTTTTCGGCTTTTCCTGGCTGTGCGCGCTGGGCTTGGCCACGATGAAGTCCACGGCGAGGTGCTTACCCGAGAGGTCAAAAAGCTTGGTCTCTATGTTTTTCTGGTAGCTCTTAGCCAGCTGATCGCGGTAAAAGGACGAGGGAACGCGCACCCGTATAGTATCGTGGAGCGAGGAGTCATAGTCGATATTGAACCACATTGAGTATTCCTGCTCGCTCAGCTCTTGCGAGAATTGGCTCATCGCCTCGTTCCAGAATACGCTGTAATCCCAATCGCTCATTATGTTTTTGCTCCGCCCATTAAGATACTACCAACAAGTTATCCACAATGTATCAGAAGCGTACGGCCGAGTATAGCACTCATTTAAAAGCGCACAAAGCGGAAGATTAATAGAATTTTAGCAAATTTATTTGTAGTAGAATTTCATAATTCATTATTAAATAACTAGATATATCAGAAAATTTCTACTATCTCCAAATGTTCTTTTTAGTGCCTTTATAGGCTATTCCTTGCTGGATATGGCATTAAAGGTTTTTACACAGTTTATGCACAAGATGATGAACAAGCGTTCTTCTTATATAAGGGGGCGTTCTTTACTTTCCGCCTATTTTCGGCTATAATGCGCCCTCGTTCGGATGGCTGAAAGGCCTGCCGTAGGCAGCCCTTCGGTCGATCCCCCAGCCTCAATTCAATCTCACTCCCACGGACTGTACAATGGAAGCGAATTATTCAGCGAATAGTATCCAGGTACTGAAAGGCCTCGAGGCGGTACGCAAGCGCCCGGGCATGTATATCGGAACTACCGGCCTCGACGGGCTGCACCATCTCGTGTACGAGGTCGTGGACAACGCCATCGATGAGGCTTTTGCCGGCCACTGCACGGCTATAGAAGTCGTCCTTGAGAAGAACGATATCGTGCGCGTGGTGGACAACGGGCGCGGCATACCGGTAGACCTGCACCCTGAGGAAAAAGTGAGCGCCCTAGAGCTGGTCATGACCAAGCTTCATGCCGGCGGCAAATTCGATAAGAACAGCTATAAAGTATCGGGCGGACTCCACGGCGTGGGCGTATCGGTGGTCAACGCGCTCTCCACCTGGTGCGAGGTAACCGTGCACCAGAAGGGCAAGACCTACGTCCAGCGCTACAAGACCGGCATACCCGAAGCTGACGTGCGCGAGAACGGCACGACGAACGTGCGAGGCACGGTAGTGCGCTTCGCGGCCGATCCCACGATTTTCGAGTCTACGGTGTACAGCTTCGACGTGCTGGCGAACCGCCTGCGGGAGCTCGCCTTCCTCAACAAGGGTCTGGTCATAAGCCTCACCGACGAACGGCTGTCCACGCCTAAGATGCATGAGTTCAAGTTCGAGGGCGGCCTCCGCGAGTTCGTCGAGTACCTCAATAAGAACAAGATAGTCCTGCACAAGGACCCCATATACTTCTGCGCCACCCGCGACGAGGTGGAGGTAGAAGTAGGCATTCAATACAACGATACCTTCAACGAGTCGATGTTCTGCTTCGTGAACGGCATCAATACCCGCGAGGGCGGCACGCACCTGGTGGGCTTTAAGAGCGCGCTCACGCGCATACTTAACGAGTACCTGAAAAAATCCAAGCCTGGCAAGAAGCTCGACGACACGCTATCAGGCGACGACGTGCGCGAGGGCCTTACCGCGGTGCTTTCGGTAAAGGTGCCCAACCCGCAGTTCGAGGGCCAGACCAAGACCAAGCTGGGCAACACCGAAGTGAAGGGCATAGTCGATACGCTCTGCAACGACCAGTTCACGCTTTTCTTCGAGACCCATCCCGAAGTCATCGATAAGCTCATCGAGAAATCCGTGCTCGCCGCCAAGGCGCGCATAGCGGCCCGCCAGGCCCGCGACCTTACCAGGCGCAAGTCGGCGCTGGAGAGCTCGGGCTTGCCGGGCAAATTGGCCGACTGCTCGGAGAAGGATCCGTCCAAGTGCGAGATCTATATCGTGGAGGGCGACTCCGCGGGCGGTTCCGCCAAGGGCGGCCGCGACCGCACCATACAGGCCATCCTGCCCCTGTGGGGCAAGATGATGAACGTCGAGAAGACGCGCATAGACAAGGTCATAGGCAACGATAAGCTCAACCCCATCATACAGTCGCTGGGCTGCGGCATAGGCGTCGACTTCGACCTGTCCAAGCTGCGCTACCACAAGGTCATCATCATGGCCGACGCCGACGTGGACGGCAGCCACATCCGCACCCTGCTGCTCACCTTGTTCTTCCGCCAGATGAAGCCGCTCGTCGAGTCGGGCTACGTCTACATCGCCCAGCCGCCGCTGTACTCGACGCTGGTGGGCAAGGAGAAGGTCTACCTCAAGGACGACGCGGCCAAGGCCCGGTTCCTGGAGGAGCGGCCCAACCACAAGAAGGACTTCGGCCGCCTGAAGGGCCTCGGCGAGATGGACGCCGACGAGCTGCGCGATACCACCATGGACCCGCCCCGCCGCACCCTGCTGCAGGTCACCGTGGAGGAGGCGGCGCTGGCCGACGACATCGTCAGCCAGCTGATGGGCGAGGACGTCGAGCAGCGCAAGCACTTCATCCAGCGCAACGCCAAAGACGTGCGCTTCCTGGACATCTGATCGTTAGGCACCGAACATCATGAGCGATCTCCCCCCGCAGGACCCCACCACGGCCGACCTCGGCGACGAGGGCGGCGACGATCCGGGCGCCATCCAGATCCAGGACGAGATGGAGCGCTCGTTCCTCGAGTACGCCATGTCGGTCATCGTGTCGCGGGCCCTGCCCGACGTGCGCGACGGCCTCAAGCCGGTGCACCGCCGGATCATCTGGGACCTGCACGAGCAGGGCTTCCGGCCCGACCGACCCCA
>JBGSKZ010000059.1:0-7048 GCA_041741035.1 Treponematales bacterium | reverse complement strand
CGGCGGCGTGGGCCGCCTGTCCGCGCGCCGGCTTTGCCTCGCCGTGGCCCTGAAGGGTAAAGCCCGGCGCGTAAGGCAGCCGCCTGCCCGCGAGGCGGCACAATTCATCGTAGGCCGTATCGAGGCGCGTGGGCCTGATCTGCGAGCTGCCCGCGCCCTGATAGCGCGGCTCCCTGGCGAAGGCGCCTATGACGGCCACGTTATCGGCCGGGTCCAATGGCAGGGCCGCGCCATCGTTCTTGAGCAGCACCATGGACTCCAGGGCTATCTTGAGCGCGAGCCTGTGGTGCTCATCGCGGTCATAGGCTCGGGCCGCCTGCGGCAGGGCCCGGGCGCGCTCTACGACGGCAAGTATACGCTCCACGGCGCTATCGACCGCGGCCTCGTCGAGCCTGCCCTCGCGAATGGCCAGCTTGAGCAAAACGTCGTTCTGCCCCTCGTTGCCTGGCATCTCAAGCTCAAGGCCGGCCTTGAGGCCGGCGACGCGGTCGTTAACGGCGCCCCAGTCGCTGACGACTATGCCCTCGTGCCCCCACTCGTCCCTAAGGATTTCCGTGAGGAGCCAGGGCTGTTCGCTGGCGTGCAGGCCGTTCAGGCGGTTGTACGAGCACATGAGGGTCCAGGGGCGGCCTTTCTTCACGGCGGTCTCGAAGGCCGCGAGGTAGAGTTCGCGCAGGCTACGCTCGTCCACGACCGCGTCGACGACCAGGCGGTGGTATTCCTGATTGTTGGCGGCGAAGTGCTTAAGGCTCGCGCCTACGCCTTTGCCCTGCACGCCCTGTATAAAGGCGGCGGCCATTTCGCCGGCGAGGAGGGGGTCTTCGGAAAAATACTCGAAATTACGGCCGCAGAGCGGGCTGCGCTTGAGGTTTACGCCCGGCCCCAGGACTATGGCCACGCCCTCGGCGAGGCACTCGTCGCCCAGCGCGCGCCCCAACTCCGCTGCCAGTTCTGTATCCCAGGAGCTGGCCAGGGTAACCGCGGGAGGATAACAGGTGGCCGGCACGCTGTTCGTGAGGCCCAGGTGGTCTGAGGCGTCCGTCTGCTTGCGCAAGCCGTGGGGGCCGTCGGCCATCATAATGCTTTTCACGCCCAGGCGAGGGATATCCTGCGTATGCCAGAAACCCTTACCGCTCAACATAGCGAGTTTTTCGTCGAGGCTCATGGCCTTGACGAGCTCGCGGGGGGAGGCTGGCAACATGGGCCTTAGGCTTGAGGCCGGCTCTTGCGCTTCCTGGACAGCGCTATGCCGCCGAAGCCTCCGAGTATGGCCAGATAGTAGCCGAAATCGTACCACCAGCCCCCGTTATTGGGCTCGTAGATGCGTATCTCCGGCTTGAATATGCCGACGATGAGGGAGAGCGGGGCCATCCAGCCGTGCCATATGCCCGACCAGAAGCCGCCGGGCTTATCCGGCGTCAGCTTGCCGTCGCCGGGCAGGCAGGATACGAGCAGGAAAGAGGCGAGCAGGAGGGCGATAAGCATGGCGCTCAAGGCGCGGCGTTTGGTCTTCATGCCTGAAGGTCTATCACGTTTTTCCGCTCTGCGCAACGCGCTTTCTACCTAGCGCCCCCCCCGTGCAGAGCATGGGAGCGCTCCCGGCAAGCGCGGGGCCGCCCCTGGACAGGCCCTGGCCATACATGGACAATGGCCCCACCCATGAAGATAGCCATAGACACCCACACCCATTCCATAAGCTCAGGCCATGCCTACTCCACCATAGACGAACTCGCCAGGGGAGCCCGATCGCGGGGCCTTAAGGGCTTCGTCCTTACCGACCACGGCCCCGCTATGCCGGGCGGCACCCACCCCTACCATTTCGGTAACCTGCGCATACTGCCGCGCCGCATAGGCGGCGTGCGCTTCTACCGCGGCATTGAGGCGAACATCATGGACCAGAGCGGCCGCATAGACATCGAGCCCCGCGTGGCCAGGCAACTGGACTTCGTGCTCGCGGGCTTCCACGAGATTTGCTACAGCCCGGGCGGCGAATCGAAGAATACCGAAGCCCTGCTCGCGGCCCTGGCCAATCCCCTGATAGACGCCATATCGCATCCGGGCAATCCCGCGTTCCCCATAGATCAGGAGGCCGTGGTAAAGAAGGCCGCCGAGCTGGGCAAGGCGCTTGAGATAAACGACAGCTCCTTCAGGATACGCGCGGGCTCGGCGCTACCCTGCGGAGAGCTTGCGCGCCTGGCCGTGGCCCATGGCTGCCCCCTGCTCTGCGGCAGCGACGCCCATTACTGGCGCGACGTGGGCAGGTTCGATACCGCCCTGGCCACCCTCAAGCGGGCCGGCGCCGCGCCGGAGCTGGTGCTGAATAGCTCGGTCGCGCGCTTTGAGGCCTTCCTGGACGTGCGGGCCCTGGCACGGCAGGGCTGAAAAAGGCTACACAGGAGCGCGTACTGCCTGTACAATAGGGGCGTACCCCAGGAGGCCGCTCCATGGCAGACGCTAATGTAGACTTCGACAAGGATTATATAGAGCGCGGCTTCCGCCGCTGCGAAGATTACGGCATAGAGCCCGACCGCGTGTTTTCGCGGCGCATACTCTGCGGAGCCGAGCTGGCCGAGCGCCTGTCCGCCAGGCGCGAGCTCATCATCACCGCCGAGCCCTTCATCAGCCAGCTCTGCGATTTCCTCAAGGGCTCGGGCTTCTTCGCCATCCTTACCGACGAGGAAGGCTGCATATTGTCGGTCATAGGAGACGACGCCATATTGGAGCAGGCATTCGAGCTCCGCATGGTGCCCGGGGCCTTCATGGACGAAAGCAGCATAGGCACGAACGCCATGGGCACGGCGCTGGCCGAGGAGCGCCCGGTTCAGGTGTCCGGCGTGGAACACTTCATACGCGCCTACCACCGCTGGACCTGCTCCGGCGCGCCCATACGCGATCCTGAGGGCAGGCTCATTGGCGCCTTAGACCTCACCGGCAGCAAGGACGGCGTGCACCTCCATACCCTGGGCATGGTGGTGGCGGCCGTCAACGCCATAGAGAAGACCCTGGCCCTGAACGCCCGCAACGAGGCCATGAACCGCCAGGGGCGCTTCATCGAGACCCTCGTGGATTCCATAACGGCGGGCATAGCGTCAGCGGACCTTGAAGGCCGGGTACTGTCGGTAAACCGCTACGCGCTCGAGATGTTCGGCTACGGGCAGGACGAGTTTAAGCGCCTGGGACTTGGCGGGCTCCTTGCCCGCTGGCCGGACATACGGGCCACCGTGCTCGCGGGCGGCGAGGTCATGAACGAGGACGTGCTCGTGAACGCCCGCGCCAACAAGCTGTATTTCAACCTGGGCAGCTATCCCATAATCGGCGACTCGGGAGCGCCTTACGCCCTCATCCTGGTATTCAAGGACGTTAAGAAAGTGCGCAAGCACGCGAACGAGATACTCGGCCGCCGCGCGCTCTATACCTTCGATAAAATTTACGGCGTATCGCAGGGCTTGCGCGAGGCGGTGGACTTTGCCAAGAAGATAGCCGATTCCCGTTCCACGGTGCTGCTCTCTGGCGAGACGGGCACCGGGAAGGAGATCTTCGCCCAGTCCATACATAACGCGGGCGCCCGGCGCGAGGAGGCCTTCGTCGTGGTAAACTGCGGCGCCATACCCCGCACGCTCATAGAGTCCGAACTCTTCGGCTACGCCGACGGCGCCTTTACCGGGGCCAAGCGGGGCGGCCAGGCCGGCAAATTCGAGATAGCCGACGGCGGCACCATCTTCCTCGACGAAATAGGCGAGATGCCCCTGGATATGCAGACCCGCCTGCTGCGCGTAATAGAGGAAGGCACGGTGCAGCGCATAGGCGATACCAGGCAGATACCCGTGGACGTGCGCATCATAGCCGCGAGCAATAGGGAACTGCTCGACGAGGTGGAGCGCGGCAATTTCAGGCGCGACCTGTTCTATCGCCTCAATGTGCTGCCCATACGACTGCCCGCGCTTCGCGAGCGCAAGGAGGACATACCCATACTCGTGCGGCTCTATATGGATAAGCTGTCCAAGAAACTGAACAAGAAGCCGGTGCCCATCGGCCAGGACTACATGGACGCGCTCTCCGCCCAGCCCTGGCCCGGCAATATTCGGGAGCTGGAGAACATGCTTGAGCTCATCATCAATACGGAGCGCCTGCCTGACTTGAGCGGGCCGGCGACCCAAGAGGCGGCCGGCCTGCCGTTTCCCCAGGGCTCCGCAAGGCAGCGGCCGAGCGGGCTATCCACTCTTGAGGACGCCGAAGCCAGCCATATACGCAGCGCGCTCAGCAGCGCCGGGAACAACGTATCCCACGCGGCTAAGAGCCTTGGCATAGGCCGCAATACGCTCTACCGAAAGATGCAGCGCTACCGTATAGCCCATAGCGCCGAGGATGCCCGTTCCGCTTTGGAACAGCTCTCGCCATAACGGCCTGTTCCAATTTAGATCACTGTTCCATAATCGCCCTAGGCATGAACGCTTGCGGCTTGCATAGTTTCGCATCCCTAGCCATACCATGCGCTTCTCCGCATAATTCTACTCTTTTTGGCTTTGGCACGCTTACTGCATTGTAGTAGCTAACCAGTCCAAAGGAGCAAGCATGGATACTATACTTCGCATTAACGTAGCCGCGAATGGCGGGCCTAAGGCAAAAACCGAGCCCGTAGGCGCATACGCCGGCATGGGAGGACGCGCGCTCACGTCCCATATGATAGCCAGGGAAGTTCCGCCCCTTTGCCATCCGCTTGGGCCTGAGAATAAGATAGTCATAGCGCCAGGGCTCCTTTCAGGCACGGCCGCCGGCCAATCCGGACGCCTGTCCATAGGCTGCAAAAGCCCGCTTACCGGCGGTATCAAGGAAGCCAATGCCGGCGGGCAGGCCGCGCAGGTCTTGGCGCGTTTAGGCTACGCCGCCGTAGTCCTCGAGGGCGAGGCGGCCGACGATCAGCTCTACCTCGTCTATATCAACAAGGACGGCGTCAGGATAGAATCCGCCGCAGCGTATAAGGGCCTGGGCAATTACGAGCTTATCGAGCGCATCAAGGAACGCTTCGGCGAGAAGGTAGCCTGCATATCCATAGGCCCGGCCGGCGAGTACCGCATGGCCGCCGCGTCCATAGCCTGCACCGATATGGAAATGCACCCCACCAGGCATGCCGGCCGCGGCGGCGTTGGTGCGGTGATGGGCTCCAAGGGCATAAAGATCATCGTCATAGACGACGCGGGCGCCGCCATGCGCCAGCCTAAGGATCCTGAAAAATTTAAGGCGGCCAACAAAGCCTGGGTTGAAGGGCTTAAGAAGCACCCGGTAACCGGCGGCGGCCTCCCCGCCTACGGAACCAACGTGCTCACCAACATCATCAACGAAGCAGGCGGCTTCCCTACCAATAATTTCAAGACCGGCCAGTTCAAGGGCGCCTCCAAGATATCGGGCGAAAGCTTCGCCGCCACCATGACCGAGCGGGGCGGCCAGCCTACGCACGGCTGCCACCGCGGCTGCGTCATCCAGTGCTCGGGCATATATAACGACAAGAACGGCAAATTCCTTACCAAGCAGCCCGAATACGAAACCGTTTGGGCCCACGGCGCCAATTGCGGCATAGACGACATGGATACCATAGCCATGCTCGACAGGCTCGACGACGACTATGGGCTCGATACCATCGAGATGGGAGCCACCGTGGCCATAGCCATGGACGCGGGCGTGCTCAAGTTCGGCGACGCCGCCGGTGCCATAGAGCTTATCAAGGAAGTGGGCAAGGGCAGCCCGCTCGGCCGCATCATAGGCGGAGGCGCCGCGGTTACCGCTAAGGCTTTTGGCCTTGAGCGCGCCCCGGTGGTAAAAGGCCAGGCCATGCCCGCCTACGATCCCCGCGCCATCATGGGCATAGGCGTCACCTACGCCACGAGCCCCATGGGCGCCGACCATACCGCCGGCTACGCCATAGCCACCAACATACTCAAGGTGGGCGGCTACGTGGACCCCTTGAAGCCCGAGGGCCAGATAGAGCTGTCCCGCAACCTGCAGATAGCCACCGCGGCTATAGATTCAACCGGCATGTGCCTCTTCATAGCCTTCGCCGTGCTGGATCAGCCCGAAACCTTCCAGGCCATGCTCGACCTCTTAAACTCGTTCTACGGGCTTTCGCTCACCGGCGACGACGTGGTGGCGCTAGGCAAGTCCATACTGACGGATGAACGCGACTTTAACAAAGCCGCGGGCTTTACCAAGGAGATGGACAGGCTTCCCTCCTACTTCAAGCGCGAGAGCCTTGACCCGCACAAGGTGACCTTCACCGTAAGCGACGAAGAGCTCGACCAGGTATTCAATTGGTAGCTCGCGTTTCCGCAACGGGCGGAGAAGTACTCTCCGCCCCGGGCGGGCCTTCCTGGGCGAGGCTTAGCGGCCTCTTGCAGGAGGGCTTCGCCCTTTATGGCATAGAAGGCCAGAACCTGCGCGACTTCATGCGCGGGCCCTTGGGCATGGGCGACGCGTATATTGAAGGCTCGGTAAGCACGGTGTTCCTTGACTACAAGCCCGTCGATGACCTGGACGGAGCCGCCATAAGCCCCGGCTGCCTCGTGTCGCTATCCGCGGCCATGCCCGGGCTCGTCGGCGCCGTCATGCGCAGGAACAGCCCCTACGCGTCCTTCCGCGAAGCCATTAGCCACGGCGGCCGTGAAGAGCCGGCGGATAGCTCGAGAGACAGGCGCTGCCTCGTGCGGGTAAAGCTCTTCAACGCCGTCATGCGCGAGCACGGCCCCCTGCTCCTGGCCCGCGGCATACTCCTTGAGCCCGAGCGCATTAAGGCGGCGCTCGGCAGCCCCCTGCCCGATGGCTACGTCGTCGAAGGGGGCCTGCCGGGTTTCCTGCTGCTTAGCGCGGGAAGCGGCGCGACCGGCCCCGCCGGCTAAAGAAACGTGCTATACTGGGTAGCAAGCGATTATGACCATAACCATTAAGCTCTTCGCGTCCTTACGGCAAGGCCGCTTCGAAAACGCAAGCCGCGACCTGCCCGATGGCGCTGCCGTACGCGACGCGCTGGGCCTGGCCGGCGTATCGGCCGCCGAAGCGG